>JAQZAY010000251.1 GCA_029239415.1 Pseudomonas sp.
CTACTGGGCGGCCTGGTCGGTGATGTCCACCGCCGTGGCCACCAACCGTCGCGACCTGTTCGACTGGGCCGTGAAGGAATACAAGGTCGGCGCCAACCAGGTCGATGCGCAGGGCTTTTTGCCCAACGAACTCAAGCGCAGGCAACGGGCCCTCGCCTATCACAACTACGCCCTGCCGCCGTTGGCGATGGTCGCGAGCTTTGCCCTGGCCAACGGCGTGGACCTGCGCGGCGAGAACAACAACGCCTTGCAGCGCCTTGGCCAGAAAGTGCTGGCCGGCTCGCGTGATTCGAGCGCGTTCAAGGACAGGAGTGGCGAGCGGCAAGACATGCACGACCTCAAGATCCACGGCAAGTATGTGTGGCTGGAGCCGTGGTGCAGCCTGTACTCGTGCAACAACGACACCCTGGAGCGCAAGCAGCACATGCAGCCGTTCAACAGTTTCCGCCTGGGTGGCGACATGACCCGGGTCTACGACCCGCAGGCTGAAGACAAGAAATAACGCAACGACCCGAGGCTGGGTGCAGCTCCCACAGGGACTGTGCCGGTTTCGATGAAGGTTTCCCCCCGGATCATGGCGGGGGGTTTGGGGGGCTGCTGCCCCGGATATGAACAACAATTAGGAGAACCGGGATGGTCTTTTCGTCGAACGTGTTCCTGTTCCTGTTCTTGCCGATCTTCCTCGGCCTGTACTACCTGAGCGGGCAACGCTATCGCAACCTGCTGCTGCTGCTCGCCAGCTACATCTTCTACGCCTGGTGGCGGATCGACTTCCTGGCGCTGTTCGCCGGGGTCACCCTGTGGAACTACTGGATCGGCCTGAAAGTGGGCGCCGCCGGCATCCGCACCAAGCCGGCGCAGCGCTGGCTGCTGCTGGGCGTGGCCGTCGACCTGTGCATCCTGGGCTACTTCAAGTACGCCAACTTCGGCGTCGACAGCATCAACGCGATCATGACCTCGATGGGCCTGGAGCCCTTCATCCTGACCCACGTGCTGCTGCCGATCGGGATCTCGTTCTATGTCTTCGAGTCGATCAGCTACATCATCGACGTGTACCGCGGCGATACCCCGGCCACGCGCAACCTGATCGACTTCGCAGCATTCGTGGCCATTTTCCCGCACCTGATCGCCGGTCCCGTGCTGCGCTTCAAGGACCTGGCCGACCAGTTCAACCATCGCACCCACACCCTGGACAAGTTCTCCGAAGGCTGCACACGCTTCATGCAGGGCTTCATCAAGAAAGTGTTCATCGCCGATACCCTGGCGGTGGTGGCCGACCACTGCTTCGCCCTGCAGAACCCGACCACGGGCGACGCCTGGCTGGGCGCCCTGGCCTACACCGCGCAGCTGTACTTCGACTTCTCCGGCTACAGCGACATGGCCATCGGCCTGGGCCTGATGATGGGCTTCCGCTTCATGGAGAACTTCAAGCAGCCCTACATCAGCCAGTCGATCACCGAGTTCTGGCGGCGCTGGCACATCAGCCTGTCGACCTGGCTGCGCGACTACCTGTACATCACCCTGGGCGGCAACCGCAAAGGCACCTTCAACACCTACCGCAACCTGTTCCTGACCATGCTGCTGGGCGGTCTGTGGCACGGCGCCAACTTCACCTACATCATCTGGGGCGCCTGGCACGGCATGTGGCTGGCGATCGAGCGGGCCCTGGGCCTGGACACCAACCCGCAGCGCTTCAACCCGGTCAAGTGGGCGTTCACCTTCCTGCTCGTGGTCGTCGGCTGGGTGATCTTCCGCGCCGAGAACCTGCACGTGGCCGCGCGCATGTATGGCGCCATGTTCAGCTTCGGTGAGTGGCAGCTGTCGGAGCTCAACCGCGCCAACCTCACCGGCCTGCAGGTCGCCACCCTGGTCGTGGCCTACGCCACCCTCGCCTTCTTCGGCCTGCGCGATTTCTATCGCAATGCAAAGCCGACGCCGAAGGCAACCCCGGTGGCCGTGCACGCCGACGGCACGATGAGCCTGGACTGGACCCGCGTGCTCAGCCGCACCCTGGTACTGGCGCTGTTCGCGGCCTCGATCCTCAAGCTATCGGCGCAGAGCTACTCGCCGTTCCTGTACTTCCAGTTCTGAGGCGAATGACATGACCCGGACATTACGCATCTTCTACTCGCTGCTGTTTCTGGCGCTGCTGTTGGCGCTGGGGCTGTGGTCGCTGGGAGGCTTGGCCAGCTTCCAGCGCACCGCGCAGATGAGCGTGCTCGACGGCAAGCTGGCCAAGGCCGCCGAGACGCACTATGACGACGAGTTTCCCATCAAGCGCATCAGCACCAACCTGTGGGCGGCGCTGGACTTCAAGCTGTTCAACGAAGGCCGCCCAGGCGTGGTGCTCGGCCGCGACGAGTGGCTGTTCACCGACGAGGAGTTCAAGCCCACCGCTGGCGCCGAGCAACTGATGCAAGACAACCTCGCGCTGATCCGCGGCGTGCGCGACACCCTGCAGCGCAATGGCGTGCAACTGGTGCTGGCGATCGTCCCGGCCAAGGCGCGGCTGTACGCCGAGCATATCGGCGAGCAGGCACAGGCCAGCCTGCACAACGACCTGTACCACCGTTTCCACGCCGACGCCCGCCAGGCCGGCGTGTTCGCCCCGGACCTGCTGGCGCCGATGCAGGCAGCCAAGGCCCATGGCCAGGTGTTCCTGCGCACCGACACCCACTGGACGCCGATGGGCGCCGAAGTCGCCGCGCAGACCCTGGCCCAGGCAGTCGCCCGCCAGAGCCTGCTCAGCGGCGAGCCCCAGGCCTTTGTCACCGAGACCGGCAACAGCGCGCCGTACAAGGGCGACCTGACCAACTTCCTGCCGCTCGACCCGCTGTTCAGCGACCTGCTGCCCGACCCGGACGCCCTGCAGCAGCGCAGCACCCGCCCGGTCGATGGCCCGGGTGAAGACAGCGACGCCCTGTTCGACGACGCCCGGATCCCGGTGGCGCTGGTGGGCACCAGCTACAGCGCCAACCCGCACTGGAACTTCCTCGGCGCCTTGCAGCAGGCGCTGGGCAGCGACGTGGTCAATTACGCCGAAGACGGCCATGGCCCGCTGCTGCCGATGCTCAAGTACCTGCAAAGCGATGCTTTCAAGACCAACGCCCCACAGGTGCTGGTCTGGGAGTTTCCTGAACGATATCTGCCAATGAAAAACGACCTCAGCGCATTCGATCCGCAGTGGATCGCGCAGCTGAAGAACACCCGTAAATCCGAAGAGAACCTGGCTCTGTCGTCCAATCGGACGGACCACTGAAGAGGAAAACGCACATGACCACCAAGACTTCCATCGCCAAGGCCCTGACCCTCGCCGCCGGCCTCAGCGTGCTGTCGCTGCAGGCATTCGCCGGCGCCGACGCCGCCTTGTATGGCCCGAGCGCGCCGAAGGGCTCGTCCTTCGTACGCCTGTACAACGCCACCAGCCAGCCGGTGTCCGCCAACGTCGGCAACACCGCCATCAACCAGGTCGGCGCCCAGGGCAGCAGCGATTTCAGCTTCATGCCCCAAGGCGACTACAGCGCCAAGGTCGGCAGCCAGACCGTGCCGGTCAAGCTTGCCGCCGACAAGTACTACACCCTGGTAAACAACGGCAGCGGCAACCCGCAGCTGATCGAAGAACCGCCATTCAAGAACAAGCAGAAGGCGCTGGTGCGGGTGCAGAACCTCACTGACAAGCCACTGACCCTCAAGACCGCCGATGGCAAGACCGAAGTGGTCAAGCCGGTGGCCGCCAAGGGCCGTGGCGAGCGCGAGATCAACCCGGTCAAGGTCAACATGGCCCTGTATGAAGGCGACAAGAAAGTCAGCGACCTCAAGCCGGTCGCCCTGGAACGCGGCGAAGCAGCCGTGCTGTACGTAACCGGCAAAGGCAGCAGCCTGTCTCCGGTCTGGGTTACCCGCCCAGTGTCCACCCACTGATCCTCTGCCCCCTATCGACCTTTGGAGAAACAACATGATCCCGGTAATTCTTTCTGGTGGTAGCGGTTCGCGTCTGTGGCCTCTGTCGCGCAAGCAGTTCCCCAAGCAGTTCCTGGCCCTGACCGGCGAGCACACGCTGTTCCAGCAGACCCTGGAGCGCCTGGTGTTCGAAGGCATGGACACGCCTATCGTGGTGTGCAACAAGGACCACAAGTTCATCGTCAACGAACAGCTCGGCGGCCTCAAGCTCGAGACCCAGGGCATCCTGATGGAGCCCTTCGGGCGCAACACCGCGCCGGCTGTCGCGCTCGCCGCGATGAAGCTGGTCAACGAAGGCCGTGACGAGCTGATGCTGGTGCTGCCGGCCGACCACGTGATCGACGACCAGAAGGCCCTGCAACGCGCCCTGGCCCTGGCCACCGTGGCGGCCGAGCGCGGCGAGATGGTGCTGTTCGGGGTGCCGGCGACCAAGCCCGAGACCGGCTACGGCTACATCCGCTCCAGCCAGGATGCCCTGCTGCCCGAAGGCGTGGCCCGGGTCGCGCAGTTCGTCGAGAAGCCGGACGAGAAGCGCGCCGCGGAGTTCGTCCGTGCCGGTGGCTATTTCTGGAACAGCGGCATGTTCCTGTTCCGCGCCAGCCGCTACCTCGAAGAGCTGAAAAAGCACGATCCGGACATCTACGACACCTGCCTGCTGACCCTGGAGCGCAGCGTCGAGAGCGGCGACAGCCTGGCCATCGACGAAGCCACCTTCGCCTGCTGCCCCGACAATTCCATCGACTACGCGGTGATGGAAAAGACCCAGCGCGCCTGCGTGGTGCCGCTGTCCGCCGGCTGGAGCGATGTCGGCTGCTGGTCGTCGCTGTGGGACGTGCACGAGAAAGACGACTGCGGCAACGTCACCAAGGGCGATGTGGTGGTGCAGGACAGCCACAACTGCATGATCCATGGCAACGGCAAGCTGGTGTCGGTGATCGGCCTCGAGAACATTGTCGTGGTCGAGACCAAGGATGCGATGATGATCGCCCACAAGGACAAGGTCCAGGGCGTCAAGCAGCTGGTCAACACCCTCGACCAGCAAGGCCGCAGCGAGACCCAGAATCACTGCGAGGTGTACCGCCCGTGGGGCTCCTACGACTCAGTGGACATGGGCGGTCGCTTCCAGGTCAAGCACATCACCGTCAAGCCGGGCGCCAGCCTGTCGCTGCAGATGCACCACCACCGCGCCGAACACTGGATCGTGGTGTCCGGCACCGCCGAGGTGACCTGCGACGAGAACGTGTTCCTGCTGACCGAGAACCAGTCGACCTACATCCCCATCGCCTCGATCCACCGCCTGCGCAACCCAGGCAAGATCCCGCTGGAGATCATCGAGGTGCAGTCCGGCAGCTACCTGGGCGAGGATGACATCGAGCGCTTCGAGGATGTGTATGGCCGCAGTTCCACGCCGATCGAGCGCGGGGTTTCGGTGAAGACCATCGCGCAGTAATCGCGGCAGCCCCATCGCGGGACAAGCCCGCTCCCACGGGTGGGAGCGGGCTTGTCCCGCGATGGCCGCGAAGCGGCCCTCCCGCTTTTTTGAGCTCAACCCCAGTTCCCGCTACGATGACCTGACCCGCGCCAACAAGGTCTGTCTTCATGCTCATCGGTGCCCTGCTCATCCT
>JAQZAY010000252.1 GCA_029239415.1 Pseudomonas sp.
CCCTGGGTGTCGGCGAAGGTGGCAGTGTGCGCCTGGTGGCCGTCTGATGCCTGTGGCCGGATAGCCCAGGCCCGTTACTCGAAGCGATGAGTTTCGCGGCAGGCCATGGCCGCCGCCCAAGGAGATAGCATGATCGTTCGTCCCGTACGCAGCAGCGATTTACCTGCGCTGATCGAATTGGCACGCAGCACCGGCACCGGGCTGACGACCTTGCCCGCCAACGAACAGCGCCTCGAGCAGCGCGTCGGCTGGGCCGAGAAGAGTTTTCGCGGTGAAGCCCAGCGTGGCGACACCGACTACCTGTTCGTGCTTGAAGACGACGAAGGCCAGGTGGTCGGGATCTCGGCGATCGCCGGCGCGGTGGGGCTGCGCGAGCCTTGGTACAACTACCGGGTCGGCCTCACGGTCAGCGCCTCCCAGGAGCTCGATATCTACCGCGAGATTCCCACGCTGTTCCTGGCCAACGACCTGACCGGCAATTCCGAGCTGTGCTCGCTGTTCCTGCGCAGCGACCATCGCACCGGCCTCAATGGCCGCCTGCTGGCCAAGGCGCGGCTGCTGTTCATCGCCGAGTTTCCCGAACTGTTCGGTAACAAGATCATTGCCGAGATGCGCGGCATGTCCGACGAAGCAGGCCGGTCGCCGTTCTGGGAGAGCCTGGGGCGGCACTTCTTCAGGATGGAGTTCAGCCAGGCGGACTACCTCACGGGCGTAGGCAACAAGGCGTTCATCGCCGAACTGATGCCCAAGTTTCCCCTGTATACCTGTTTCCTGTCGGAAGCGGCGCGCAGCGTCATCGGCCGAGTGCACCCCGATACCGAGCCGGCGCTGGCGATGCTCAAGAGCGAAGGGTTCAACTACCAGGGCTACGTCGACATCTTCGATGCGGGGCCGGCGATCGAGTGCGAGACCGGCCGCATTCGCGCAGTACGCGAAAGCCAGAACCTGGTGCTGGCGGTCGGCACGCCGGGCGACGATGCCACGCCGTACCTCATTCACAACCGCAAGCGCGAAGACTGCCGCATCACCGCGGCGCCGGCGCGCCTGGCCGCCGGCACCCTGGTGGTCGACCCGCCGACCGCCAAGCGCTTGCGCCTGGGTGCGGGCGACCACGTGCGGGCCGTACCGATGTCTGCCGAACGGGAGAGCAAATGATGACCACGCATTTTATCGCCGGCCACTGGCAGGCAGGGCAGGGCGAGGCGTTGCAATCGCTGAACCCGGTCAGCCAGCAGGTTGTCTGGCAGGGCCAGGGCGCCAGCGCCGCGCAGGTGGAGGCGGCGGTCCAGGCCGCGCGCCAGGCATTTCCAGCCTGGGCCCAGTCGAGCCTCGATGCGCGCATCAGCGTGCTCGAGGCCTTTGCCGATAAGCTCAAGGCCAAGGCCGACACCCTGGCGCACTGCATCGGTGAGGAAACCGGCAAGCCGCTGTGGGAATCGATCACCGAAGTGACCAGCATGGTCAACAAGGTCGCGATCTCGGTGCAAAGCTACCGTGATCGCACTGGCGAAAAGAGCGGCCCGCTGGCCGATGCCACCGCGGTGCTGCGGCACAAGCCGCATGGCGTGGTCGCGGTGTTCGGTCCCTACAACTTCCCTGGCCACCTGCCCAACGGGCATATCGTCCCGGCGCTGCTGGCCGGTAACTGCGTGGTGTTCAAGCCCAGCGAGCTGACCCCGAAAGTCGCCGAGCTGACGGTGCAGTGCTGGATCGAGGCAGGCTTGCCCAGCGGCGTGCTCAACCTGGTGCAGGGTGGCCGCGAAACGGGCATGGCCCTGGCCGCGAACCCCGGCATCGACGGTCTGTTCTTCACTGGCTCCAGCCGTACCGGCAACCTCCTGCACCAGCAGTTCGCCGGGCGCCCGGACAAGATCCTGGCCCTGGAGATGGGCGGCAACAACCCGCTGCTGGTCGATCAGGTCCAGGACCTGGACGCCGCGGTCTACACCATCATCCAGTCGGCTTTCATTTCCGCCGGCCAGCGTTGCACCTGCGCACGCCGCCTGCTGGTGCCCGAAGGCACCTGGGGCGACACACTGCTGCAGCGCCTGGTCGAGGTGTGCAAGGGCATCAGTGTCGGCGCCTTCGACCAGCAGCCACCACCTTTCATGGGCTCGGTGATTTCCCTGGACGCCGCGCGCGCCTTGCTCGACGCCCAGGCCGAGCTGCTCGGCAAGGGGGGCGTGGCCTTGCTGCCGATGACCCAGCCGCAAGCGGGCGCCGCGCTGCTCACCCCGGGCATCCTCGACGTCAGTGCCGTGGCCGAGCGCCGCGACGAGGAATTCTTCGGTCCGCTGCTGCAGGTGATCCGCTACAGCGACTTCGACCAGGCGATTGCCGAGGCCAACAACACCCAGTACGGCCTGGCCGCGGGGCTGCTGTCCGACTCCAACGCCCGCTACCAGCATTTCTGGCTGCGCAGCCGCGCCGGTATCGTCAACTGGAACAAGCAACTGACCGGCGCCGCCAGCAGCGCACCGTTCGGCGGTGTCGGCGCCAGCGGCAACCATCGCGCGAGCGCCTACTACGCCGCCGACTACTGCGCCTATCCCGTGGCTTCGCTGGAGACCGCCAGCCTTGTCCTGCCGGCGTCGCTGACGCCGGGCGTCACCCTATAACAACCGGTCTCGGAGCCTTGCCGATGAAATCCTACGAAGTGAATTTTGATGGTCTGGTAGGACCGACGCACAACTACGGCGGGCTGTCCTACGGCAATGTCGCCTCGCAGAGCAACAGCCAGCAATGCTCGAACCCGCGCGAGGCGGCTCGCCAGGGGCTGGCGAAGATGAAGGCCCTGGTCGACATGGGCTTCCAGCAGGGCGTGCTCGCCCCGCAGGAGCGCCCGGATGTAGCGGCCCTGCGGCGCCTGGGCTTCAGCGGCAGCGATGCCGAGGTGATCCAGCGCGCGGCCCGCGAATCCATGCCGTTGCTGGTGGCCAGTTGCTCGGCCTCGAGCATGTGGGTGGCCAACGCCGCGACCGTCAGCCCCAGCGCCGACACCCGCGACGGCCGCGTGCATTTCACCGCGGCCAACCTCAATTGCAAATACCACCGCAGCATCGAGCACCCCACTACCAGTCGCGTGCTCGGTGCGATGTTCGCCGATGATCGCCACTTCGCTCACCATGCCGCCCTGCCGGCGGTTGCCCAGTTCGGCGACGAGGGCGCTGCCAACCACACGCGCTTGTGCCGCGAGTATGGCGAAGCGGGCGTCGAGTTCTTCGTCTATGGCCGCAGTGCCTTCGACAGCCGCTACCCGGCACCGCAGAAGTACCCCGCGCGCCAGACCCTCGAAGCCTCCCAGGCCGTGGCACGCCTGCATGGCCTGAGCGAGGACGGCGTGGTCTACGCTCAGCAGAATCCCGCGGTGATCGACCAGGGTGTGTTTCACAACGATGTGATCGCCGTGGGCAATGGCGAGGTGCTG
This sequence comes from Pseudomonas sp., assembly GCA_029239415.1. The sequence goes on from JAQZAY010000252.1 coordinate 3,428, forward strand.
TTCCATCACGAAGATGCGTTTCTTGACAGCGACAAGGTGCTCGCCCAGCTGCACGCTAAACTGGCCAGCAAGGGGGGGCGTTTCCAGCCGATCGGCGTGCCCCGCTCGGCGGTGACGGTGGAGGACGCGGTGCGTTCCTACCTGTTCAACAGCCAGCTGCTTACCCGCGCCGATGGCTCGATGCTGCTGGTGGTGCCCGAGGAGTGCCGCAACAACGAGCGGGTCTGGAGCTACCTGGCCCAGCTCACCCGTCAGGGTGGCCCGGTAGGCGAGGTCAAGGTGTTCGACCTCAAGCAGAGCATGCAGAACGGTGGCGGGCCAGCTTGCCTGCGCTTGCGCGTGGCCTTGAATGAAACTGAGCTGGCGGCGGTCAACCCAGGGGTTATCATGACCGCGCCGCTGTACGACACACTGCTCCAGTGGGTCGACAGGCATTACCGCGATCGCATGAGCGACGCGGACCTTGCCGACCCGCAATTGCTGGACGAATGCCGCGCGGCCCTGGATGAACTGACCCAGATCCTCAAGCTGGGCTCGGTCTATCCTTTCCAACGCCAACCTTGAAGAGAGAATTCGATATGTCCGATGCCCTGCAGCTGATCCTTGAAGACGACGACGGTACCCAGCTGGAAACGTCCTGTACGCGTTTTGCCGTGGTCTGGCAAGGCAAGGAGGTGTGGATCCAGCAAGACGGTCGCGGCCAGCTGCTGATCGGGGTCGATGTCGACGAAGACGACACCGAGTACGCCAACCTGCTGCTGCGCCCGATGGCCACCAACCTGGTAAGCCTGCAGCTGGAAATGGAGCCGGCCGAAACCGATGGCGACGACGATCACGTCCACGGCCCCGACTGCGGTCACCAACACTAAGGAATCGCCATGCTCGCCCTTGGCAAACTGCTTGACCTGACCCTGGCCGACCATGAGCCGGCCGAGAAGACGCAAGTCACGGTCGAGGGCGTGCGCTTGCGCTGGCTGGGCGAAGGTGCGCTGGAGGTGCGTCCTCCCGAGGCGCGCGACAACGGCATGGACCTGCTGCTGTCGGCGGGTATCCACGGCAACGAGACCGCGCCGATCGAATTGCTCGACGCGTTGCTGCATGGCATTGCCCGGGGTGATATCAAGCCGCGGGCGCGGGTCCTGTTCCTGTTCGGCAACCCCCAGGCGATCCGCAGGGGCGAGCGATTCGTCGAGCAGGACATCAACCGCCTGTTCAACGGCCGGCACCAGCTGTCCAGTGGCTTCGAGGCGCTGCGGGCCGCCGAGCTGGAGCAGTTCGCCCGGGTATTCTTCAGCCTGCCGGGGCGCACCCGCCTGCACTACGACCTGCACACCGCCATTCGCGGCTCGAAGATCGAACAGTTCGCGCTCTATCCATTCAAGGAGGGTCGCCCGCATTCCCGGCGCGAGCTGGCCCGGCTGCGCGCGGCGGGCATGGAGGCGGTGCTGCTGCAGAGCAAGTCGTCGATCACCTTCAGCGCCTTCACCTACGAGCAGCTGGAGGCCGAGGCCTTTACCCTGGAGCTGGGCAAGGCGCGCCCCTTCGGGCAGAACCAGCAGGTCAACCTCGATCTCTTGCTGGTCCGCATCAGGCAATTGATCGAAGGCAACGAGCCCGAGACCAGCCAGCAGCTCGACGGCTTGCAGCTGTTCAGTGTCTCTCGCGAAATCATCAAGCACAGCGACAGTTTCCACCTGAACCTGCCGGCCGACATCGAGAACTTCTCTGAGTTGAGCAAGGGGTATCTGCTGGCCGAAGACCTGGCCGAGACGCGCTGGATCGTCGAGGAAGAGGGCGCGCGCATCATCTTTCCCAATCCCAGGGTGCGCAACGGCCTGCGCGCCGGCATCCTGGTGGTGCCCGATTCCGGCCATCACCTGGCCTGACTCGATGAGTCGCCGACGGCCCGCAAGGCGCCCCGGTGGCCATGGCCGGGGCCGGATGGTACCGTGACAAACCGTCCGATCGGCCGTTTCTATCGCATAAACACACTGCACCGAGATTGCAGGACCGATATAATGCGGCCCTTTGCCGTCGTTTCGTCAATTTGACGCAGGCCGCCGTTTCCGTGGAAGAACCTATGAAAAGCGCAGAAATCCGTGAAGCCTTCCTTCGCTTCTTCGAAGAGCAAGGCCACAC
>JAQZAY010000253.1 GCA_029239415.1 Pseudomonas sp.
GGTCAGGAAGCCCTCGTCGCGGGCACGGTCGAACACACGCTGGAACTTGCTCGGCGGATGGCCCATCTCGGAGCTGTCCAGACCCACGGCCACGAAGGCATCGCGGAAGGGCAGTGCCTGGTCGAGGGTCTTCTGTGCCTCGTCTTCGCTCAGGTGGCGCAGGAAGCTCAGGATCAGACCGCTGTCGACACCCAGCCGGGTACGGCCATCATCGAGTGCAGCGGTGATGCCACCCAGCACGGTCTCGAAGGCAATGCCACGGTCGGTGTGGGTCTGCGGGTCGAAGAACGGTTCGGTGTGCACGACGTTCTGGGCCTGGCAACGCAGCAGGTAGGCCCAGGTCAGGTCGTAGAAATCCTGCTCGGTGCGCAGCACATCGGCGCCACGGTAATACAGGTCGAGAAACTCCTGCAGGTTGTTGAACGCATAGGCTCCGCGCAGCGCCTCTACATCATTCCAGGGCAATGCGATCTTGTTGCGCTCGGCCAGGGCGAACAGCAGCTCGGGTTCCAGCGAGCCTTCCAGGTGCATGTGCAGTTCGGCCTTGGGCAAGGCATTGAGCCAGTCGTACATGGTGTCTTCATTCTCTCATCAGGTGCAATCCTGGCCGATTCTACAGGTATTGCCACTCACCCGCAGCCGCGCAGGGCCGGACGACACCTTGCGCCGACGCTCGGCCAGGCCGGGTCGGTTCAGGTCGGCGCGCGGGCGCTCTTTTCCACCACGCACATCGGCGTGCCTGCCACCGGTTCGCGGATGACCTGCACCTGCACCTCGAACACCCGCTGCATCAACTCGGCATCGACGACCTGCGCAGGCGTGCCATCAGCCACCAGGCGACCTTGATGCATCACCGCCAGATGATCGGCGTAGCGGCACGCCTGGTTGATGTCGTGCAGCACGGTGACCACGGTTTTGCCTTCGGCCGCCAGCTCGCGCATCAGATCGAGCAGCTCGACCTGATGGCTGATGTCCAGATAGGTCGTGGGCTCGTCGAGCAGCACCACCGGGGTATTCTGCGCCAGCACCATGGCCAGCCAGGCCCGTTGCCGCTGGCCACCGGAGAGGTCCGCCAGGGCAGTATCGGCAAGCGCTTCCAGGCCCATGCGCTGCAGGGCCTGATCCACGGCGCCACGGTCCGCGCCGCTCAGGCGTCCCCAGAAGCTGTTGTGCGGGCTGCGTCCATAAGCCACCAATTGGGCCACGCTGACCCCTTCGGGGATGGGCAGCACCTGCGGCAGAAACGCGACCTGTCGCGCCAGCGTCCGCGACGACAGTTGCGCGTACGCCTGGCCGTCCAGGCTCACCGTGCCCGACTGCGGCGTGATGATGCGTGCCAGCGCCTTGAGCAAGGTCGATTTGCCGCAGCCGTTGGGGCCGATCAGCGCAGTGACCTGCCCGGCGGGCGGGGTGAACGAGAGGTTGCGAACGATAGGCTTGGCGCCGTAGCCGATGTCGACGCCTTCGGCCTTTATGATGCTCATGATGTCAGCCCTTGAAGCGTGCCAGCAGCCAGAGAAAGTAGGGAGCGCCGATCACCGCGGTCAAGATGCCCGCCGGGATCTCGCTGGGCGCTATCAGCGTGCGTCCCAGAGTGTCGGCCAGCACCAGCAGCAGTGCGCCGATCAGCATCGCGGCCGGCAGCAGGTGCTGATGATGCCCACCCACCAGTCGCCGTGCCATGTGCGGAGCCACCAGCCCCAGAAAGCCCACCGGTCCGATGATTCCCACGCCCAGGCTGCTCAACAGCACCGCCATGCCCATCGCCAGCCAGCGCGTGCGCGCAAGCGGCGTGCCCAGGCTGCGCGCCGCCTCGTCGCCCAGGCCGATCAGGTTCAGCGGTTTTGCCAGGCCCAGTGCCAACGGCATCAGCAGCAGAAACGGCAGCGCCAGCTCGACGTGATGCCAATTGCGACTCCACAGGCTGCCGGTCAGGGCGAGCAAGGCGGTGTTGATGTCCAGCGGATGGGACAGGATCAGAAACTCGGTGACGCTGGACAAAGTAACGGCGATCGCTACCCCGGACAACGCAAAGCGCACGCCGGAAAAACTCACGCCGCTGTTGTACAGCGCCAGCAGCAGCGCGCCGCCAGCGCCGCCCATCCCTGCTACCAGAGGCAGCCAGGTGAAGGGCAGTTGCGGAAAAGCGATGATGGCGATGGTCAGGGCCAGCCCGGCGCCCTGGGTCACCCCCAGAATCTCCGGCGAGGCCAGCGGGTTGCGGATCACCCCCTGCACCAAGGCACCGGCCAGGGCCAGGGCGCTGCCGGTGAGGATGGCGATCAGTGCGCGTGGAAGGCGGTGGTTCCATACCTCGAAGTCCAGCGCATCGTGGGCCATCAGACGATCGAATACCGTGCCCGGCGCCAGCCAGGACGTGCCGGCGCTCAGGCTCAGCCACAGGGCCGCCAGCACCAGCGCAAGCAGGATCAGCAGGCGAGGGTAGGGCCGAGTCATTGCGTGCGCCTGGCAAGGTACAGGAAGAACGGTGCGCCGATCAGGGCGGTCACCACCCCGGCCGGCGTTTCCGCCGGGAAGGCCACGGCGCGGCTGACAAGGTCGGCCGCCAGCACGATCGCCGCTCCCAGCAGGGCGCTGGCCGGCATCAGCCAGCGATAGTCGTTGCCCAGGTATTGTCGAGCGATGTTCGGCGCGATCAGCCCCACGAAACCGATCGGGCCTACCGCACAAACGCTTGCACCCACCAGCAGCAGGCTGACGAAGAACACCTGCAGGCGCAGGCTGGCGATGCCAACCCCCAGCGAGCGCGCCGCATCCTCGCCCAGGTTCACCAGGTTCAGACGCGGCGCACAGAACATGGCCCACACGGCGCCCACCAAGGTGCACGGCCAAAGCAACTGCAGTTGCGCGGCACCCACGTTGGCCAGTGACCCGGCCAGCCAGTTGAGCACGCTCTGTGCCTGCGTCTCGACCAGTATCACGGTCAACCGCGTCAGCGCCGCGCACAGTGCCGCCACCGTGACGCCGGCGAGCACCAGTCGGCCTTGCGCGGCCGTCGGCGACCAGGCGCCGCCCAGGCTGAAGACGATCACCCAGGCCAAGGCACCACCCAGGCACGTCATCAGCAGCGCACCACCGGCAAACGGCAGGGCCACCAGCCCCGTGGAGAACAACGCCAGCCCAAGCGCAGCACCGGCCGTGACGCCGAACAGTGACGGCGACGCCAGGCGATTGCGGGTAATGCCCTGCATCAATGCGCCCGCCAGCCCCAGGCAGGCACCGACCAAGGCCGCACACAGTGCTCGCGGCACCCGCAGTTGGGCAACGATATAGGCCATGTTGCCGCCCTCGCGGCCTTGACTGAACAAACCGTTGAACGCATCAGCCTGACTGATCGTGAACGGCGACCAGGCATAAAGAGAGATCCAGAACAGCCCGGCGACGGTCACCACGCCCAGCGCCATCGCCCATCCACGCCTCATTCAGGGCGTCATGGCGGCTTTGCCGCCCTTGAGAATGGCCAATGCATCCTCGGCAATCTGCTCGGACGCCATCACCCCACGGTTGCGTGCCCAGGTGTCACCGTCGACTTCCGCGACCTGGTGATTGCGCACTGCGCCCAGCACTTGCCACAGTGGCTGCTGGCTCCAGGTGTCGACCAGGCTCGGATGCCGGTAGTGGCCGACCAGCAGCCAGGCAGGGTCAAGCGCCAGCAATTGCTCCAGGCTGACGAATTCGGTCGGTGCCGCATTGCTGCGCACCGGCGGAACCTGCAAACCGATGGCCGCCAGCACGCTGCCCGCATAGGAATGCGGTCCGTGTACGGAAAAGCTGTCTTCCCGAGCCACACCGAACAGCACCTTGGTGCCGGCCGGCACCTGCCCGGCGATGTCGGCGAGGCTGCGACGGTTCTGCGCGATCCGCGCCTGCATCGCCTCGCTCTTGCCCAGCGCCTGGCCGATCAGTCCGGCAGACTTCAGGCTGCCTTCGTAGTCCTCCCCACGCGATGGCAGCAGCAGGGTCGGTGCCAGACTCGCCAGGTCGTTGTACAGCGCCTGGTGACGGTTGAGGTCGGCGATGATCAGGTCGGGCTTGAGCCGTGCGATCTGCTCGATGCTGGGCTGCGCGCGCAAGCCCACCGACGTCCATTGGCCGATGGCCTTGCGTACTCGGGGCAACACGCGGTTGGCATCGCCATCATCGGCGGCCCCCACTGGCGTGACGCCCACGGCCGCAAGGCTGTCGAGAAAGGAAAACTCCAGCACCACCACACGTTGTGGCGCTTGGGGCAGATGGACGGTGTGCTGACCGTCATCGATATCGATGGGCGCGGCGACGGCCAGCCTGGCGCACAGGGCCAGGGCACCGACGGCGATCATGGAGATGAGGCGGGAACTGCGCATGGACAAATACCTTCGCTGTGAAACCTGCGCGCTGGGCAGGCGCGCAAAAACGGCGGGTACTATTCCATATCAGGCTGTTGCGATCAAAAAACATTCTCTTTTACAAAACAGGCAGCTCAACATTCCACCAGATTGACCGCCAAACCCCCGCGCGAGGTTTCCTTGTACTTGTCGTGCATGTCGGCGCCGGTGTCACGCATTGTGCGGATGGCGTGATCCAGGGAGATGAAGTGCTCGCCATCACCGCGCAGCGCCATCTGCGCCGCGTTGATCGCCTTGACCGCAGCAATCGCATTGCGCTCGATGCACGGCACCTGAACCAGGCCGCCGACCGGATCGCAAGTCAGCCCAAGGTTGTGCTCAAGGCCGATTTCCGCCGCGTTCTCGACCTGCTCGGGCGTGGCTCCCAGCACTTCGGCCAGGCCTGCGGCGGCCATCGCGCAGGCCGAACCGACCTCGCCCTGGCAGCCCACCTCGGCACCGGAAATCGAAGCGTTCTTCTTGCACAGAATGCCCACCGCAGCCGCAGCCAGGAAGAAACGCACCACGTCGTCGGCCGACGCTTCAGGGCAGAACTTCATGTAGTAGTGCAGCACCGCCGGAATGATACCGGCCGCGCCATTGGTAGGAGCAGTCACCATGCGCCCGCCGGCGGCATTCTCCTCGTTCACCGCCAGGGCGAAGACGTTCACCCACTCCATGGCACTCAAGGTCGAACCGATGACGTTGGGCTTGCCGATCTCCTGCAGGTTCTGGTGCAACCGATAGGCGCGGCGCCGCACATTCAGCCCACCGGGCAGAATCCCTTGCTCGGTCAGCCCCTTGTCCACGCAGGCCTGCATCGCCTGCCAGATCACCGCCAGCTGTTCGCGGATCTGCGCTTCGGAGCGCCAGGCCTTTTCGTTCTCCATCATCAGCGCCGAGATGCTCAGACCGGTGCGTTTGCACAAACTCAACAACTGCGCCGCCGACGAGAAATCGTAGGGCAGGGCCGTGGTGTCGTTGTCCAGCACACCGCTGGCAGCCTGCTCGGCATCGATCACGAAACCGCCGCCGACCGAGTAGTAAGTCTGCTCGTGCACCTCGCCGTTCTGCAGGTGCGCCAGCAAGGTCATGCCATTGGGGTGGTAGGGCAGGCTCTCATCGAGCAGCAGCATGTCGCGCTGCCAGTCGAAATGGATCGCGTGCTCGCCCAGG
>JAQZAY010000254.1 GCA_029239415.1 Pseudomonas sp.
GCCACTTCCTGCACTGCCTGAAACACTCAACTCGTTGATTCTCAAGGAGTTTTGCGTTCCAACTACGCTGGAAGTGGGGCGCATTATAAGGGGATTCGAAACCCCGTCAACCCTTTATTTCAATAAAGTTCGATATAGGCAAAAAGGCGGCCAGAAAGGGCGCCTTTCCAGCATCGCCAATTACAAGCTGGGGAACGCGAACTGCGAAGCCTCATGGCTGGCACGCTGCGGCCAGCGCTGGGTAATGGCCTTGCGGCGGGTATAGAAACGCACGCCATCGGGGCCATAGGCATGCAGGTCGCCGAACAGCGAGCGCTTCCAGCCGCCAAAGCTGTGGTAGGCGACCGGCACTGGCAGCGGCACGTTGACACCGACCATGCCGACTTCGATCTCGTCGCAGAACAGGCGAGCCGCTTCACCGTCGCGGGTGAAGATGCAGGTCCCGTTGCCATACTCATGGTCGTTGATCAGTTGCATGGCCGCTTCCAGGCTGTTCACCCGGACCACGCACAGCACCGGGCCAAAGATCTCTTCCTTATAGATGCGCATCTGGGGTGTCACGCGATCGAACAAGGTACCGCCCACGAAGTAGCCGTCCTCATGACCACTCACCCGGTAGCCACGGCCATCGACCACCAGTTGCGCCCCAGCGGCCACGCCATCGTCGATGTAGCCCACGACCTTGTCGCGCGCAGCAGCAGTGACCAGTGGCCCCATGTCCAGGCCACACTGGGTGCCAGCACCGATCTTCAGCGCCTTGATCTGCGGTTGCAGCTTGGCGATCAGCGCATCCGCGACCTGGTCGCCCACGCACACCGCGACCGAGATAGCCATGCAGCGTTCCCCGCAGGAACCGTAGGCCGCGCCCATCAGGGCACTGACCGCATTGTCCAGGTCGGCGTCCGGCATCAGGACCGCGTGGTTCTTCGCGCCCCCCAGCGCCTGCACGCGTTTGCCGCGCTTGGTGCCTTCGGAATAAATGTACTCGGCGATCGGCGTAGAGCCTACAAAGCTCAGCGCCTTGACCTCAGGCGCCTGGATCAGCGCATCCACGGCTTCCTTGTCACCGTGCACCACGTTCAGCACGCCCTTGGGCAGACCTGCCTCCTGCAACAGCTGGGCGATGTAGAGCGTGGAGCTCGGATCACGCTCGGACGGCTTGAGGATAAAGCAGTTGCCGCAGGCGATGGCTAGCGGATACATCCACAGCGGTACCATCGCCGGGAAGTTGAACGGCGTGATGCCAGCCACCACGCCCAACGGCTGGAAGTCGGACCAGGCGTCGATGTTCGGGCCGACATTGCGGCTGTACTCGCCCTTCAGCACCTCGGGCGCGGCGCAGGCGAACTCGACGTTCTCGATACCGCGCTTGAGTTCACCAGCCGCGTCTTCCAGGGTCTTGCCATGCTCCTCGCTGATCATCTGCGAGATCTGCGCCTCGTTCTGTTCCAGCAACTGCTTGAAGCGGAACATGACCTGCGCGCGCTTGGCAGGAGGCGTATTGCGCCAGGCCGGGAATGCCGACTTGGCCGAATCGATCGCAAGCTGCACGGTTGCACGGCTGGCGAGTTCGACCTGATGGATCGCCTGGCCAGTGGCCGGATTGAAGACATCGGCGGTGCGCTCGCCCTTGGAAACCAGCTCGCCGTGGATCAGGTGCTGAACAGTGCTCATGCAGAACTCCATATAAAGAGGATCAGGCAGGCGCGCCCACGCACGCCTGCAGACGAAATCAGGGAAATCAGTCGATCTGGTTCAGCGCCTCGCCGACCGCATCGAACAGGCGATCGAGTTCTTGCGGCTGGGTATTGAAGGTCGGCCCGAACTGCAGGGTGTCGCCACCGAAGCGAACATAGAAGCCAGCTTGCCAGAGCTTCATCGCCGCCTCATACGGACGCACGATGGCGTCACCGTCGCGTGGCGCGATCTGGATCGCGCCGGCCAGGCCGTAGTTGCGGATGTCGATGACATTCTTGGTGCCCTTGATCCCGTGCAGCACGTTTTCAAAGTGAGGCGCCAGCTCGGCAGCCGATTGCACCAGGTTCTCTTTGTGCAGCAAGTCCAGCGCAGCGAGGCCAGCGGCGCAGGCCACAGGGTGCGCCGAATAGGTGTAGCCGTGGGGGAACTCGACCGCGTACTCGGGCGTGGGCTGGCTCATGAAGGTCTGGTAGATCTCGGTGCTGGCGATCACCGCGCCCATCGGGATGGCCCCATTGGTCACCTGCTTGGCGATGCACATCAGGTCTGGAGTCACGCCGAACGCCTCGGCACCGGTCATGGCACCCATGCGGCCGAAGCCTGTGATCACTTCGTCGAAGATCAGCAGGATATTGTGCTGGTCGCAGATCTCGCGCAGGCGCTTCAGGTAGCCCTTGGGCGGCGGCAGCACACCCGCGGAGCCTGCCAGCGGCTCGACGATCAGCGCCGCGATGTTCGACGCATCGTGCAGCTCGATCAGCTTGAGCATCTCATCGGCCAGGGCGATGCCGCCCTCCTCCGGCATGCCTCTGGTGAAGGCATTACCCGGCAGCACGGTGTGCGGCAGGTGGTCGACATCCAATAGCTGGCCGAACATCTTGCGGTTGCCGTTGACGCCACCGAGGCTGGTACCCGCGATGTTCACGCCGTGGTAACCCCGGGCGCGGCCGATCAGCTTGGTCTTGGTGGCCTGGCCCTTCAGGCGCCAGTAGGCACGCACCATCTTGACCGCGGTATCGGCGCACTCGGAGCCGGAGTTGGTATAGAAGACGTGATTGAGATTGCCGGGCGTCAGCTCGGTGATCTTCTCGGCCAGCTGGAACGACAGCGGGTGGCCGAACTGGAAAGCCGGGGAGTAATCCAGCACGCCCAGCTGACGAGCGACGGCTTCCTGGATTTCCTTGCGGGTATGCCCGGCGCCGCAGGTCCACAGCCCGGACAGCGCATCGAAGACCCTGCGCCCCTTGTCGTCGACCAGGTAGCTGCCATCGGCCGCCACGATCAGCCGCGGATCACGATGAAAATTGCGGTTGGCGGTGTAGGGCATCCAGTGGGCATCAAGCTTGAGCTGGCTGGCGATACCTGCGTGAGCGGGCTCGGGCATGTTCATCGGGCGATTCCTCGTGAAACGATTAGGCAGCGATGGGTGTTGTTGCGGCTACGTTGTCATGGGGATAAAGTTTGAAAAATCCTGCTCTTCTAATCTTCAGTCAGCTGCGGACTAAACAATGAGTCGTCGTCCCGATCCTCTCGCGCAAGTCAGCGATTTCGATATCCGCCTGTTGAAGATCTACCGCAGTGTGGTCGAGTCCGGCGGCTTCTCGGCGGCGGAGAACGTGCTGGGCATTGGCCGTTCGGCCATCAGCCAGCAAATGAGCGACCTCGAGCAACGCATCGGCCTGCGGCTTTGCCAGCGCGGGCGTGCGGGGTTCTCGCTGACCGAGGAGGGCCGCGAGGTCTATCATTCGGCCCTGCAGCTGCTCAGTGCCCTCGAAACGTTCCGCACCGAGGTCAACGGCCTGCATCAGCATCTGCGCGGCGAGTTGAACATCGGCCTGACCGACAACCTGGTGACCTTGCCGCACATGCGCATCACCCATGCCCTGGCCCAGCTCAAGGACCGCGGCCCGGAGGTGCGCATCCAGATTCGCATGGTCGCCCCGAGCCAGGTCGAGCAGGGCGTGCTCGATGGCAACCTGCACGTTGGCGTGGTGCCGCAGGCAAGCCTGTTGTCGGGCCTGGAGTACCAGCCGTTGTACAGCGAGCGCTCGCTGCTCTACTGTGCGGTCGGTCATCCGCTGTTCTACGCCGATGACCAGAAGATCGACGACGAGCGACTCAACGCGCAGGAGGCGATCGCCCCGACCTTTCGGCTGCCAGCCGACATCCAGGCGCACTACCAGGCCCTGCATTGCACCGCCAGCGCCTCGGACCGCGAGGGCATGGCGTTTCTCATCCTCACCGGGCGCTACATCGGCTACCTGCCCGACCACTACGCCAACGTCTGGGTCCAGCAAGGCCGCCTGCGCGCGCTCAAGCCCTCGCAACGCTTCTACGACCTTGGCCTGAGCTGGGTGACGCGCAAAGGCCGCCGGCCCAATCTCGTGCTGGAAAGCTTTCTCGAAAGCCTCGCCGCCACGCACTAGGGTTTGTTAGTTCGCCGCAGGCAGGTAATCTGTCGCCATTCGTTGTCACCGACAATCCGGAATCCGCCCATGACCCTTGAAGTCCCTGCGCATCGCATCCTTTCCTCGGGCAAGCCTGCCGGCCGTATTCGTCAGAAAAACGAACAGGCCATCATCCAGGCCGCCGAGGACGAGTTCGCCAGGCATGGCTTCAAGGGCACCAGCATGAACACCATCGCGCTGAAGGCCGGGCTGCCCAAGGCGAACCTGCACTACTACTTCACCAACAAGCTCGGCCTGTACATCGCCGTGCTGAGCAACATCATCGAATTGTGGGACAGCACCTTCAACGCCCTGAACGTGGACGACGACCCGGCCCAGGCACTGAGCCAGTACATCCGCGCCAAGATGGAGTTTTCCCGGCGCAATCCCCAGGCATCGCGCATATTCGCCATGGAGGTGATCAGCGGCGGGCAGTGCCTGAACAAATACTTCAGCGCCGACTACCGGGACTGGTTCCGCGGCCGCGCGGCAGTGTTCGAGGCCTGGATGGACGCTGGCAAGATGGACCGGGTGGATCCGGTGCACTTCATCTTCCTGCTCTGGGGCAGTACCCAGCACTATGCCGACTTCGCCACGCAGATCTGCCAGGTCACTGGCCGCAGCCGCCTGACCAAGCAGGACATGGAGGATGCAAGCCGCAATCTTATCCACATCATTCTCAAAGGGTGCGGCCTGACCCCGCCCGCCTGACCTGACCTATGCCTTCTACCCTGCTCGACCTGTGCCAATATCGCGAAGAGATCCGCAAGAGCCGCTTCATCACCCTGGCCGGCCCGATCGCCAGTGCCGCCGAAGCCATGGCATTCATCGAGCGCCACAGTGATCCTGCCGCCACCCATAACTGCTGGGCGTGGAAGCTGGGCGGCCAATACCGCAGCAACGACGATGGCGAGCCCGGCGGCACCGCAGGCAGGCCGATTCTCGCTGCCATCGAGGCGCAAGGCTTCGACCAGGTCGTGGTATTGGTAATCCGCTGGTATGGCGGTATCCAGTTGGGCACGGGCGGCCTGGCACGGGCCTATGGTGGTGGCGCCAACAAATGCCTGCAGCAGGCGCCAAGGCGCGAACTGGTCGAGCGCAGCGAGTTCACCTGCAGTTGCACCTTCAGCGAACTGGCCTTGCTCAAGCTTCGCCTGGCAGAGCTCGACGGGCTGGTACTGGACGAACAATTCACCGCTAGCGGCGTCGATCTGTCATTGGCCGTAAGCCTGACGCACCTGGAAGGCTTGCAGCAGCAATTGGCGGATCTCAGTCGCGGCCGTATCTGCCTTGTCCCCCGTTGATGATTGCCCACAACTACTGTGGGCCTGCCTGTGGATAAGCTTGGGGCATACCTCCGTAAGCCTTTGCCTACATGGCCTGCAGAAGACTGATCATATTTTGACCACAATTTG
>JAQZAY010000255.1 GCA_029239415.1 Pseudomonas sp.
GCGAGGCTGGCGCCTGGGATGCGGACTGCGAGCCCGTGCTGCCCTGGGCGATTTCCTCGCGCTCCGTGGCACTCAGCCATGGTGCCTTGGAAGGGTGGCTGTACCACTTGAGCCAGGCGGCGAGCCACACGAAGCCAAGCGCGCCTGCGACGATGAATGCAATGCGCCAGCCATAGGCACTGATCAGCCAGCCGAAGCCGATGGCGCCAACCGCCGGGCCCACCAGGCTACCGCTGTGGAACACGGCCGTGGCCATGCCCCGCTCCTTGAGTGGCATCCACTCGCGGATCACCCGGGCGCCCGCCGGATAGGTGGTCGCCTCGCCCATGCCCATGATCAGCCTGCAGCTGAGCAGCGAAATGAAGCCGGTGGAAAAGGCGGTGCACGCCGTGGCGACCGACCAGACGCCGATGCCGTATCCATTGACTTTCTTCGGCCCGAAGCGACCGACCAGGTAGCCCATCGGGATCAATGCCAGGAAATACAGCCAGACGAACGAGGAGAACAGGTAGCCCATGGCGACGGGCGAGATGTCGAACTCTTCCTTCAGGACTTTCGAGGCGACCGAGAGCGATACCCGGTCGATGTAGTTGATCAGTGTCAGCGTGAAGAGAAAGCCATAGATCCAGACACGCTTCTTGCTCAATAAACCAGAGTCGTTGTGCATCGCCTTCTCCATTGTATTTATTGGGACGATATGCAGAGGAACAGGTGGCCAGCGTCATGGCAGCCACTTCGCGCGCCCGGGCAGCGGGCAGCGTAGGCGAAGCGGCAGTGCCGTCGCGGCCAGGGTCAGCGGATCAGCCGAGCCACCGGCGGATATTGGCAGTCATCACCTGCGCCGAGATGCCGTAGCGGTCATGCAGCGTGGGCAGTGCACCGGCATCGAGGAACTGGTCCGGCAGCGCGACCTGGCGCAGCTCGGGCATCACGCGTGCCTGGAGGAGCGCCAGGGCGATGGCCTCGGCCAGGCCACCGATCTGCGTGTGGTTTTCGGCGATCACCACCAGGCGCCCCTCGCGTCGGCACTGCTCGATGATGGTGTCCACGTCCAGCGGCTTGATGGTCGGCACATGCAGCACGGCGGCCTCGATCGCATCCCGGGCCAGGGCATCGGCGACTTCCAGCGAGCGCATGGTCATCAGCCCGGAGGCGATGATCAGCACGTCCTTGCCGTCGCGCAGCAACTGGGCCTTGCCTAGCTGGAACCGGTAGCCGTATTCGTCCAGCACCAGCGGGACGCGACCGCGTGGCAGGCGCATGTACACCGGCCCTGGGTGCTGGGCGATGGCGGCCACGCACTGCTCGGTCTCCAGCGCATCGCACGGGTCGATGACCATCATGTTGGGGATCGCCCGCATCATGGCCAGGTCTTCGGTGGCCTGGTGGCTGGGCCCATACCCGGTAGTGAGGCCCGGCAAGGCCGCGCAGATCTTGACGTTGAGGTTTTCCTCGGCGATCACCTGATGGATGAAGTCATAGGCGCGCCGGGTGGCGAACACCGCGTAGGTGGTGGCAAAGGGGACGAACCCTTCCTTGGCCATGCCGCCGGCGGCGGCCATCAGCAACTGCTCCGCCATGCCCATCTGCAGGAATCGTTCGGGGTAGCGCTGGGCGAACACATGCAGGTCGGTGTACTTGGCCAGGTCAGCGGTCATGCCGACGATGCGCGGATCGCGCATTCCTTCCCGGACCAGCGCGTGCCCGAAGGGCGCCGAGGTGGTGCGCTGCCCTTCAGCGGCGATGGAGGCCATCATCGAAGAGGTGGTGAGTTTCGGTCTTGCTGGCGTGGCGGCAGTCACAGTTGGCTCCTCGAGGCATGAATCCCGTCGAGGTCGGCAATGGCTTGCTGCCACTCCTGCGGCTCGACGCGGATGAAGTGGTTCTTGTCGCGCGCCTCCAGGAACGGCACGCCCTTGCCCATCAGGGTGTCGAACAGGATGACCCGGGGCTTGTCCTCGACGACTGCACGAGCCTGGTCGAAGGCTGCGACGACAGCTTCCAGGTCGTTGCCATCGACCCGTTGCACGTGCCAGCCGAACGCGACCCACTTGTCCACCAGCGGTTCGAACTGCAGGATGTCATGGGACGGGCCATCGGCCTGCTGGCGGTTGATGTCCACCAGGTTGATCAGGTTGCCGAGCTTGTGATGCGAGGCCGACATGGCTGCCTCCCAGACCGCGCCCTCGTCCAGCTCGCCGTCGGACATGGAGTTGTAGACGAAGGCGTCGTTGCCCTTCATGCGCAGGCCAAGCGCCTGGCCCACCGCGATCGCCAGGCCCTGCCCGAGGGATCCACCGGAGATCTCCATCCCTGGCGTATAGGTGGCCATGCCGGACATCGGCAGGCGGCTGTCATCCGAGCCGTAGGTTTCCAGTTCTTGCTCGGGCAGCACGCCGGCTTCCAGCAGCGCCGCGTACAGCGCGATCGCGTAGTGGCCGTGGGAGAGCAGGAAGCGGTCCCGGCCTTCCCACTCAGGCTCGGCAGCGCGGATGTTCATGGCGTGGCAGTAGGCGACGGCCAGGACATCTGCCCAGCCCAGGGCCTGGCCGACATAGCCTTGGCCCTGCACTTCACCCATGCGCAGCGCGAAGCGGCGAATCCGCCAGGCATGTGCTGCCAGGCTTGCGAGGGCCGGGCGCGTTGTATCGTTGAGACTCTCGGTCATCTTGTCCTCCGTTAGTGACCTGGGATACCTGAACCCAATGATGTAAATAATTCACTGAGCCTGGATCGAGCAACGCCGCGATGTTCGTGCAAAAATGCACGTGCGACAAAAGGTTTAAATTCGCCAGTCAATGAACAGGATTCATCAATGAAGGGGATCAAACGCTTGCCGCTGCCGGCGCTCCGGGTTTTCGAGGCGGCAGGCCGCACGTGCTCGTTCGTCATGGCCGCCAAGGAACTGGATCTATCGGCAAGCGCTGTGAGCCATGCCATCCGCAAGCTCGAGGCAGTCGCAGGTGTCGCGCTGTTCATCCGCAGCACGCGGCACACTGCCCTCACGACCGAGGGCCGGGTCTTGCTGGAGCATGTTCAGCGTGGCCTGGAGGAAATGAGCCGGGGCTTTGCGATGGCCACCACCGAGGCGGCCACTCCGCTGCGCCTGCATACCGCCCCGACCTTCGCCAGCCAGTGGCTGGTGCCCAGGCTGGCCAGCTTCATCCGAGAGTACCCGGGCATCGACCTGCGCATCTCGGCGAGCACGGACTACGCAACGTTCGAGAACGACGACTTCGACCTGGACATCGTGTATGGCGAGCCCCAGCAAGGGATAAACGAAAGGATCCCGCTGGTCATCGAAGAGCTGACGCCGATGTGCAGTCCCCAGGTTGCCAGCGGTATTGGCTCGCTGCAGGACATCTACTCGCAGAGCCTGATACAGAGCGACGGGCAATCGGTACAGTGGAAAGGCTGGTTCGCGGCAAACGGCCTGCCGGTCCCTGCGCACTATGGCCTGGCATTCGATCGAAGCTCCATGGCCATTTCAGCCGCAGTCGACGGGCTGGGCGTCGTGCTCGAATCCACGCTGCTGGCCGAGCGTGAGTTGAAATCCGGGGCGCTGGTCTGTCCCTTGCGCACCGCTAGCAATCCGGTTCGCTACGTGGGGCACTACCTCGTGCACCCGCGTCGCCACCGGCAACACGACGCCTTTTCACAATTCAAGGCCTGGCTGATGCAAGAGCTGTCCCGGTGCGAGCCGCTCTAGGCTCGCCGGGCAGCGGTATCAGGTCTGGGCCCAGCGCTGCAACTGATCGGCGATCTGATCCCAGGCCTGCTCGACCTGTGTCACGCCGATCGCCCGGAGGCTGGAATGCACCATCCCCTCGCCGACCCAGGCCTCGGCCACTCCTCCCTGCGCCAGCAGTGCATCGCGATAAGCCAGGCCGTGGTCGCAGAGCGGGTCGATCCGTGCTACCACCATGAAGGCAGGCGCCAGCCCGGCCAGATCCTCGGCTTCCAGTGGCATGGCACAAGGATCGGTGCGCTGCGCTTGATCGGGAATGAAATCCGCGACGGCCTCGTCCAGTTCCGCGACGCAGAGCAACGGTGCGTTGGCATGCTCGCGCATGGACGGCAGGTCATGCCTGGCTGTCAGGACCGGGTAGACCAGCAACTGCCCCAGAGGCTGCGCCAGCCCGTCGCGCCGCAACGCCAGGCACAGCCCCGCCGCCAGGGTCCCGCCAGCGCTGTCACCGGCCACCATCAGGCTTGACCGGCTCAGGCTCGGGTCGACCTGCCCCTCGCGCAATGCAGAAAAAGCCTGCAGGCAGTCCTCCAGCGGCGCGGGATAGTGGTGTTCGGGGGTCAGTCGATAGTCGACAGCGACAATGGCGATCGACACGCGACGCGCCAAGGCATGGGCGAACCAGTCATGGGTATCGAGATTGCCCAGGCTCCAGCCGCCGCCATGGATATACAGCACGGTTGGCCAGCCCCCGGCAGGAGGATTGCCCTCGGGCTTGTAGCAGCGCACTCGTACGCCCTGCAGATCCACGTCAGCGCTTCGCCAGCCTGCTGGCAGCGCCGGCGTCGTGGCACGGCAGGATCGAAGAAAGGCTGCCCGGCGCGCGGCCAGGCTGTCGTCGCTCGGGGGGAAGCGCTGGCTGGACTCGATGAAGGCCAGCATGGCAGGGTCAAGTTGATAGGACACGAGTGCACTCTCCGGAAATGGACGCCATCCAGGACTGGACGGCATGAGGCGCACAGAGTTCAGCCCAGGAGGCTCGATCCGTGTTCAAGCCGCTCGCCAGCAGGGGCCAGTCTATAGAACCTGTACCGGCCTATGCGTGGGAATCCAGACGCCCCGCCTGGGAGGACCTCAGGTGCAGGTACACGGTATTCTTCGAGATCCCGAGCGCTTCAGCCACATGCGGCACTGCGCCCTTGAGCTTGAAGATCCCTTGGTCATTCAACAGGGCGACTACGGTCTTGTTGAAGTTGCTGGCATGCGCAAGCCGCATTTCCGATACCTTCTTGCGCGCGGCATCCAGGGCAACCCCTAGGGTGTCGGCAACGTCCACGCCAAAGCTTTCCGAAGCCTGTGCATCTGCGTTCACGGGCGAGTGGGTCAAGTGCGCCAGGATGTCCTGGAGCGGCGTGTTCAGGCGAAAGTTGATGCACAACAGCCCTATGGGGATACCTGCTTCGCCACGGATGATGATCGTCGTCGACTTCAGGGGCTCGCCGCTACGCGTCTTGGCGAAGTAGCTCACCCCTTCCCCGCTGCCGGCATCGTTGATCCTTGCCAGCATGCGCAGCGCCAGGTCGGTGATCGGCGCACCCTCGGCGCGCCCTGTGAGGCTGCCATTGATGATCTTCACCACCGAGGCATCGAGGTTCTCGAGGCTATGAAGCACGAATTCATAACCGGAGCCGAGGTACACGGCAAGGCCGTCGAGCACGCTGGCATGCGACTTGAGGATCGCGCGGTCGGAGGCGGTCAGCCTGATGGGGTCGGCAGGGATCTTCGGCTTCTTGGCTTTGGACATGGTTTTCTGGTCGTGCCTGGCGCGGGATAGGTTCCTGAAGGAGCCGCAG
>JAQZAY010000256.1 GCA_029239415.1 Pseudomonas sp.
CGCCGTGGGCCGCATGGAAGGCAAGATCGAAGCGCTGACCGGCCAGGTCGAGCGCCTGACCGAAAAGGTCACCACCCAGAGCGAAGAGATCGCCCGGCTGCGGCCGCGCATGGGAGGCAGCGCCTGATGGACCGATGTGCATTGCCGATGGCTGATGCTGAGATTCTCAGCCCAAGCCGACGTTCAGCCTCTTCCATGAACAAGATCACCCAGTTGATGGATCACTTCCTTCATGGTCGGGCGTCGGTCATAGCAACCTGGCTGGTTCAAGGGGTAGGTATCACACGAAAGCGCGTTCGCGCTGGTTGAATCTTCCCCATATCCGCCGGAATAGTGACTGCAACCCGCCATCAAGCAGCTCGCGATTCCAAGTGCAAAGAATCCCTTTCTCATAACCCGCCTCCTTCTCGATGAGTAGAGATTGGACGAGCCCGCCTATGAAAAGACACATCAGCCCGCCCCGCGCGGACTTTTTCACATCTGGAGAACACCCATGACCGCACGCGGCATTCGCAACAACAACCCCGGCAACATCGACTACAACCCCCGCAACGCCTGGGTCGGCCAGCTTGGCCTGGAGGAGGGCGTGGCCAACCCGCGCTTCGCCCGCTTCGACTCCCCCGAGAACGGCATCCGCGCCCTGGGCAAGCTGCTGATCAACTACCGCGGCAAGGACGGCCTGCCCGGTGTCGGCGGGCCGGGCATCGACACGGTACTCGAGACCATCGCCCGCTGGGCGCCGAGCAACGAGAACGATACCCAGGCCTATGCCCAGGCCGTGGCCACGCGTCTCGGGGGGCATCCCATGGCACCGATCGACATCCAGGATCCCGTCACCCTGCGCGGTATGGTGCTGGGCATCATCGTCCATGAGAACGGCGGCAACCCGTACCTGCCGTCGGTCATCGACGAAGGTGTACGACGGGCGCTGGCATGACCTGGCCAGTACGGACTGTTCTGCTGGCACTGGTGTTGACGTCCTGCTGGGGCGCTTACCAGCACGGTCGATCGGTGGCACGCGCCGAGGCTCAGGCTGCCTGGGCGCGGCGCGACAGCGATGATCGCTTGGCCGAGGTCCGGGGCCAGCGCGAGGCGCGCCAGGAAGAACGACGACGCGCCCAGGCGCAGGAGGAGGCGAGGGCCCATGCACACGAACAACACCAGGTGGCTGACGCTGGCGCTGCTGGCGCCGATGCTGCTGGCCAGCGCTTGCAGCACGCCGCCGACCAGTTCGCCACCATCGTCCGTTGCCCCGGCACGGATTCCGCCGCTGTCGCCCGAGGCCAGGCAGCCACCCGCGCTGCCCTGGTGCTCTCCGACTTGCTCGCACGGGCTGATGCGCGAGCGGGAGAATTGGCGAGGGCGTATGACCAGGCTCGAGTAGCAGGGCTGCAATGCGCTCGGGAATATGACGGGTTGAGCGAGTTTCACTCAAGTCACTTCAAGAGCGGCGGTTTCGACCGATCCTGATGCACTCAGAAGCAAAGGCTATCGTTTGATTCTAGAGGACGTGGTTTTACAGGCTTCCAGGACCAACTGCGGCACAGGGGCCGCTCCAGAAAGATCGCGCCCGTTTGCCAGGTCAGCAGTGTGGTCCAGCGTGTGGGAGCAGGCAAGCCCGCGCCCACAGGCCAATGACCGGGATGAGCTGTCAGATGGCGCCATCGCCCGGATTCGGCCCGTCCCTGTCATCCACGTCGTACTTGCGCGTATTCGGGTCACGGGTGTTCTCGGCCGGGTGCCGCGAATCGACCGTGGACTCGACATGCGTTTCGGAAGTGGGATCGAACCCGGTTTCATTGTCGGTCGCGCCTGCCTTGCCTTTTTGCGAGATGTTGCCGGGTGCGTTGGGGTTGATGTCCATGACGGCCTCCAGTGAACGGCGCAGGGGGATCCGCGCGTTCAACTTGGAACCACGCTCAACGGTTAAGTGCCCTTGTGTTGATCGACGGTGGGCGTTGGACAGTGCCGGTCGAAGGTAAAAACCCATGTCCTTCAGCCCCTTTGGTGACTCGACACAAAGATGATTGACGGCACCCGTCCATCGGCTTTGTCTCTATCTTGCTTCCGCTTTTCCTCGCCCGACGTAGGGCATTTCCCAAAGATCGTCCCGGCGGCCTGTTTGCATTGTGTAGCCGGCTGACGCTGCCTAGGCTTCGTTCCACCCAGCCCCCTGGGAACATCGATCACTGGAACACGAAGAGGCACACCATGGCCGTCCGGTTGGACTTTCACACCACAGACCCCGAACAGATCGCATTGGCCAAACGCTATTGGGCGATGGACGAGGAGGGCCTGTTCCTGGAGCGGGTGCGTGACCTGCTGCCGTTTCGCGAGGTGACCCAGGCCGGTAGCCTGGCGGCCTACCTGCGCACGTTCTGCGAGGCCTATGATGAAAACCAGGCATGCCCTCGCTGCGACGGGCCTGTGCGGATCAAGGGGCGCAGCGAGGCACGCCGGACGTACCAGCCTGCCCGCACGGGCTGCCCTGATTGCCAGGCGCGTGAGCACCTCGCGCGCCTTCAGCGCGAAGCCGAGGAGCGCACCGCCCTGACCCAGAAGCTGGCGCCTTACCTCGAGCACCTGCAGACCCATACCGTGTGTTACGCCGAGCTGCCGGACGATGTGGTCCTGGTGCTCCAGGCCATCCGCGCCCTGATCGGCCCACGTTTGAGCCAGGGAACGTTCACCCGCGCGGACTGCAGCGAGCTGACCGCCCTGGGCGCGGATGACTTCATCGATCGGTTGTGCGAACAGGGCGTGCTGCTGGACGATCCCACGGTCATGCCCAGTGCCTATTTCCTGAAAGGGGACCAGGTGTGGGTCAAGAAGCACCAGGCGCGCTATCGGCTGTCGCCCGACGCTGACCTGGGTCGCTCCGAGCAGGCGCTCGACGCCCTGATGGACCGCACCCTGTGCGACACGCAGGCGCTGACGCGTCTGTGGTTGGACTATGCCACCCAGGATGTACTGCGCTATCTGCAAGGGCAGTGCGACGTGCACAACCTGGTGCCAGAACCTGAGGCTGTCGACAAGCTGGTCGGTACGATCCGCCAGGCCCTGCACACCTACAGCGTGGCCCAGGTCTGGGCCATGAGCTGGAAGATCGTTCGGGATGCCGCGGCACTGGCCAGCCGCAGCTACTACAACCACGCCAAGGCGGCGGCGACATTGCCCGGCAAGCTGCGCAAGCAACTGGAGCTCGCCGAACCCAGCCATATACTGCGCAACCACTGGTCACGACCGGAACCGCACATCGCAGGTGCACTGGGCATGGTGTTCCTGGCACGCTTCGACATTGATGAGTACAGCACGGGTGATCAGGTGCTGGCGCTGTTCGCACAGCTGGGCCAGCGTGGTGAGCCCGAGGCTCGGCTGGAGGCCCTGGCCATCCGGTTCGTCACCGCCAGCCTGGCGCGTGCCACCGTACCCGCTGCCTTGCAGGCGTTCGCCGAGCATATCCGCGCCGGCCTGGAGGTGGAGGAGGCCTTGACGCAGACCATGCGGCGGCAGCCTGACGTGTTTGGCTGATGCAGCAGGCACGTCGGTCTCAGACCTGCGGCCATTCGAGAACGAACGTGGTCCAACCTGCCTCGCAGTGCGCCCGGACGTGTCCACCATGGGCCTGAACGATGGAGCGGGTGATGGCCAGGCCCAGTCCGGCGTGCTCCTGCTGACCCTCCCGGCGCGCCGGGTCGACACGGTAGAAACGGTCGAATACATGCGGCAGTCGATCGGCCGGGATCGCCGGGCCGGTGTTGGCGATGCGTACGCGTGACAGGTCGTCGACGCTGTCCACCGTCACCACGACCTGCCCCTGGGCGGGCGTGAAGCGCAGAGCATTGTCCAGCACGTTGGAGAACGCCCGGCGCAGCATGGACCGATCGCCCGTCATCTCGCCCTGTCCCGCCCGTCGCAGCTCGACCTCGCGCTCCTCGGCCAGGGGGGCGTAGAACTCCAGCAGCGCATCCAGCTCCTCGTGCAGCGCCAGTGGCTGACGCTGAGGCAGCAGCAGGCCATGGTCCGACTTGGCCAGGTACAGCAGGTCGTTGACCAGTTGCGCCATCCATTGCAGCTCTTCCAGGTTGCCGTGCAGCGCTTCGCGGTAGGTTTCCAGGGATCGCGGCCGCGACAGCGTGACCTGGGTATGGGTCAGCAGGTTCGACAGAGGGGTGCGCAGTTCGTGGGCGATGTCGGCGGAGAACCCGGACAGGCGTTCGAACGCGTTTTCCAGGCGCGCCAACATGGCGTTCACCGCCTCGGCCAGGCGGGCCAGTTCTTCGGGCAGGTGCGCCGCCGGCAAGCGTGTGGTCAGCGAGTGGGCCGATACGCCGGCGGCGATCCGTCCGATCTGGCGCAAGGGGCGCAGCCCGCGGCGTACGGCCCAGGCGCCCAGCAACGCGGTGGCCAGCGCGGACAACCCGACCGTGAGCCAGATCAGGCGCTGCATGTGTTGCAGAAAGTGCTGGTGGTGCGTGATGTCCAACAGCAGCGTCACCTGGGGGGATGCCGCTTCGCTAGGGCGCAAGGGCGCGGCGAGGCTGCGGTAGTCGATACCGCCGGCGTGCAAGGTCGTCAGGCCCGCGCCGGCAGGCGTGGCGGGCAGGTCAGGGCGGCTGTCGAACCACGGCGTGCCATCGCTGGCCTGGATACGCAGGGCCAGTTCGGCCGGATGCCCCAGGGCCTGGCGCAGCGCCGGCAGGTAGGCGGCAAGATCCTCGGGCTGCTGCACGTTTGCCAGGCGGGTCACGATCGCGGTGAGACGAGGGGACAGCCACTGCTGGTCCAGCTCGATGAAGTGCTGTTCGCTGGCGCGGCTGAACAGCACGCCGGCCGTCAGCGACACCAGCGCGGTACAGGCGGCGAACAGCACGGCCAGGCGGCTGCCGAGGGACAGGCGATGGCTCAAGACGCGCGTGCCTCCAGCACGTAGCCCATGCCACGCACGGTATGGATCAGCTTGTGTTCGTGCGGGTCGTCGATCTTGGCACGCAGGCGGCGAATGGCGACTTCGACCAGATTGGTGTCGCTGTCGAAATTCATGTCCCAGACCAGCGAGGCGATCAACGACTTGGGCAGCACCTCGCCCCGTCGACGCAACAGCAGTTCGAGCAGCGCGAATTCCTTGGCGGTCAGCTCGACCCGCAGCCCTGCGCGTTCGACCCGGCGGCGGATCAGGTCAAGGCGCAGGTCGGCCAGGCTCAAGGAGGGTTCCTGGGTGGGGGTGCTGCCACGCCTGAGCAGGGTGCGCACCCGCGCCAGCAGTTCAGCGAAGGCGAAGGGCTTGACCAGGTAGTCATCGGCACCCAGTTCCAGCCCGTGTACGCGGTCCTGCACCGCATCGCGCGCGGTCAGGAACAGCACGGGCGTTTCCAGCCCGGCGCCGCGCACGGCCTGGAGGATCTGCCAGCCGTCGCGCCCGGGCAGCATCACGTCGAGGATCAACAGGTCGTGTTCGCCGGTCAGGGCCAGGTGCAGGCCGGTGTCGCCGTCCTCTGCCAGGTCGGTGACGAAGCCCGCT
>JAQZAY010000010.1 GCA_029239415.1 Pseudomonas sp.
AGCAGTTCGAGCGGTGGAGTGTCGAGGCGATAGCGGGTCGGGTAAGGCGAGCGGGCGAGCGGGCGCTCGGCCAGCGTGGCGGTGAGCAGCCGCGCCTTTTTCTGCGCCAGCGAGGCCTGCACCGGGCCGACATGCTTCTCGAGCAGGTCACCTGCCGCGCGCGGCAGGTGCTTGATCATCGCCCCGGCGATCACCTGCGCGCCCGGCGCCAGGTGCCCTTGCAGGCGGATCAGTTGCTCCTCGAGCAAGGCCAGGGTCTTGGGTACCCGCACCAGCACACGGTCGAAGTTGCCTTGCCACGGCTCGCTGGCCGGCACGAACGTCACGCTGTCATAGGCCCGTCCATTGCCCAGCAGGTTCTTTTCCAGGGCCAGGCGCGCCAGGTGCGAGTCACCGCTGCTGACCACCGCCAGCTTGCCGGACAGGCTGGTGGCCAGTGCGCCAAAGCTGTCGTTGAGCACCAGCACCCGGCAGTCGCCAGCCGGTGCCTGTCCGGCCAGGTGCTCCAGCAGATACTGGTCGGCGGCATCGAAGGCCTGCAGGGGATCATCAGCCTGCTGCGGCTGGCGGATCAGATCGAGTTCGGCGAAGGGGCTGGTCAACAGGGGCATGGAATCGGCTCAGGTGCAAAAATCGCCCACCACAGGAAACGGCAGACTGAAACCCGCGATTCTACAGTGCTTTGCGCCCAGCGTGAGCCTGGCGGGGATATCCCTACCAACCAGCGGTGTTCATCGCCCAGGCTTTGCGCGACACTTGCAACCATCTGATCGATGGAGCACCCCATGACCGCCAGCGCCGAGAAATTCACCCGCCAGACCCTGCTCGACGTGCAGCCGTTGACGCCCAACCTGTTCAGCCTGCGTACGACCCGGGATCCGGGCTTTCGTTTCAGCGCCGGGCAGTTCGCGCGCCTGGGCGTGACCAAGGCTGACGGCAGCGTGGTGTGGCGGGCGTACTCCATGGTCTCGGCGCCGCATGACGAGCACCTGGATTTTTTCTCGATCGTGGTGCCCGGGGGAGAGTTCACCAGCGAGCTGAGCCGGCTGGGGGAGGGCGACACCTTGCTGGTCGATCGCCAGGCCTTTGGCTACCTGACCCTGGACCGCTTCGTCGGCGGGCGCGATCTCTGGCTGCTGGCCACCGGCACTGGCATCGCGCCGTTCGTGTCCATCCTGCAAGGCTTCGAGGCCTGGGAGCGATTCGAGAACATCAAGCTGGTGTACTCGGTGCGCGAGGCCAAGGAGCTTGCCTATCTCGACCTGATCGCCGGCCTCGAGCAGCGTGACTACCTGGCCGAGCATGCCGGCAAGCTGCAGTTCATCCCCGTGGTCACGCGCGAGGCGCACCCAGGAGCGCTGAACCAGCGGATCACCACGCTGATCGAGAATGGCGGGCTCGAGGAGGCTGCAGGCCTGGCGCTGACGCCGGAGCATTCGCGGATCATGCTGTGCGGCAACCCCGAGATGATCGACGAGACGCGCAAGGTGCTCAAGGCGCGGGACCTGCAGTTGAGCCTGAGCCGGCGGCCCGGGCAGGTCGCGGTGGAAAACTACTGGTGATACCCGCGCGGCGCCATGGGTGCGCCGCGTGGGCCCAGGTCATCAAGGCAGGCGGTTGGGGTCCTGGCGCTGCGCCTTGAGCAGGTCGCGAATCTCGGTCAGCAGGGTTTCCTGGGGGGTCGGGGCCGGTGGCACGCTTGGCGCGGCGGCTTCTTCGCGCTTGAGGCGGTTGATGACCTTGACGCCCATGAAGATGGCGAAGGCAATGATGATGAAGTCGATCACCGTCTGGATGAACTTGCCGTAGGCCAGCACCACCGCCGGGACGTCGCCCTGCGCGGCCTTGAGGGTGATGGCCAGGTCGCTGAAGTCCACGCCACCGATCAGCAGGCCCAGTGGCGGCATGACCACGTCGCCCACGAAGGACGAGACGATCTTGCCGAATGCCGCGCCGATAATGATACCGACCGCCATGTCCACGACGTTTCCCTTGACCGCGAAGGCCTTGAACTCTTTCAGCATGCCCATGGGTTTATTCCTTGTTACAAATGTGAAGGTCAACGCAGTGTAATTCAGCCTTGCGCTCGACGCTGCGCGCTGCTGTTAGTGACTGCCCCTGGCTCGAATAGTTTTGTCGCGCTGGCATTGGCTCGGCAAAACCCAGGGTCGGTTATCATGGTGGTTTTTCCAGGAGACTGTCCCATGGCCAAGGCCAAGCGCTTGTACGGCTGCACCGAGTGCGGCGCGACCTTTCCAAAATGGGCTGGGCAGTGCAGCGAGTGCGGCGCCTGGAACACCCTGGTCGAGACCATGCTCGAAAGCGGTGCCGCAGCGGCGCCCAGCGGCCGGGCGGGCTGGACCGGGCAGCAGGCGCAGATCAAGACCCTGGCCGAGGTCAGCGTCGAGGAGATCCCGCGCTTCAGTACCAGCAGCTCCGAGCTCGACCGGGTGCTCGGCGGCGGCCTGGTCGACGGCTCGGTGGTGCTGATCGGCGGCGATCCGGGCATCGGCAAGTCGACCATCCTCTTGCAGACCCTGTGCAACATCGCCGAGCGCATGCCGGCACTCTACGTCACCGGCGAGGAGTCCCAGCAGCAAGTGGCCATGCGCTCCAGGCGCCTGGGCTTGCCGCAGGAGCAGCTGCGGGTGATGACCGAGACCTGCATCGAGACCATCATTGCCACGGCGCGCCTCGAGAAACCGAAGGTGATGGTCATCGACTCGATCCAGACCATCTTCACCGAGCAGTTGCAGTCGGCATCGGGAGGCGTTGCCCAGGTGCGCGAGAGCGCGGCCTTGCTGGTGCGCTATGCCAAGCAGAGCGGGACGGCGATCTTCCTGGTCGGCCACGTCACCAAGGAAGGCGCGCTGGCAGGGCCGCGCGTGCTGGAGCACATGGTCGATACGGTGCTGTATTTCGAGGGAGAGTCAGACGGGCGGCTGCGCCTGCTGCGGGCCGTGAAGAACCGCTTTGGCGCGGTCAACGAGCTGGGCGTGTTCGGCATGACCGACAAAGGCCTGAAGGAGGTCTCCAACCCCTCGGCGATCTTCCTCAACCGTGCCCAGGAAGAAGTGCCGGGCAGCGTGGTCATGGCCACCTGGGAAGGTACCCGGCCAATGCTGGTGGAAGTGCAGGCGCTGGTCGATGACAGCCACCTGGGCAACCCGCGCCGGATCACCGTGGGCCTGGACCAGAACCGCCTGGCGATGCTGCTGGCGGTCCTGCACCGCCACGGCGGCATCCCGACCCATGACCAGGACGTGTTCCTCAATGTCGTGGGCGGGGTGAAGGTGCTGGAGACCGCCTCGGACCTGGCCCTGCTGGCGGCGGTGATGTCGAGCCTGCGCAACCGGCCGCTGCCCCATGGCCTGCTGGTGTTCGGCGAGATCGGCCTGTCGGGCGAGGTACGGCCGGTGCCCAGCGGCCAGGAGCGCCTCAAGGAGGCTGCCAAGCACGGCTTCAAGCGCGCCATCGTGCCCAAGGGCAACGCGCCGAAGGAATCTCCGGCGGGGTTGCAGGTGATCTCTGTCACCCGGCTCGAGCAGGCGCTCGATGCGCTGTTCGAATGAGTTTCAATGCTCCGCCGCAGTGGCCGGGCGCTTCACTGGCGCCTCGCCCAGCACCTGCCCGAGCACCGGTATCTCCTTGCCCTGGGCATCGAACAGCCGGCCTTCCTTGAAATAGTCCCCGTCGCGCAGTGCCGAGATGTCCGAATACTGGATGGTGCGCTCGTAACCTGCGGCGAATACCGATTGCTGGTCCGAATTGCCGGCCTTGAAATGGTTGAACGCCAGGTTCAGCACGATGGCCATGATCGCCGCCGAGCTGATGCCGGAATGGAAGATCGTCTCGAACCAATTGGGGAAGTGGTGGTAGAAGTTCGGCGCGGCGATCGGGATCATGCCGAAGCCCAGCGAGGCGGCGACGATGATCAGGTTCATGTTGTTCTTGTACTCGACCTTCGACAGGGTGCGGATGCCACTGGCGGCCACGGTGCCGAACAGCACGATGCCCGCGCCACCGAGGACCGAAGGCGGTACCGCGGCAATCACCCGGCCCATGACCGGCAGCAGGCCGAGCACCACCAGTATCACCCCGCCGGTGGCCACCACGTAGCGACTCCTGACGCCCGTCACCGCCACCAGCCCGACGTTCTGGGCGAAAGCGCTCTGGGTGAAGGAACCGAAGATCGGCGCCAGTATGCTCGAGGCCATGTCGGCGCGCAGGCCATTGCCCAGGCGCTTGGAGTCCACCTTGGTCTCGATGATCTCGCCCACGGCAAGAATGTCCGCCGAGGTTTCCACCAGGGTCACCATGATCACGATGCACATCGACAGGATGGCGGCGATGTGGAAGGTCGGCATGCCGAAGTGGAAGGGGGAGGGAAACGCCATCATCGGGCCTTCGCCGACCTTGCTGAAGTCGGTCATGCCCAGGCTCCAGGCGACCAGCGTGCCGATGATCATCGCCAGCAGGATCGACAGGCGCGAGATGCTCGCGCTGCCCAGCTTGCTCAGCAGCAGCACGGTGGCGAAGGTGGCCGCCGCCAGGCCGATGTTGGCCATGCTGCCGAAGTCAGGGGCCTGGCTGTTGCCCCCCATCACCCAGCGGGCAGCGACGGGCATCAGGGTGAGACCGATGGTGGTGATGACGATGCCAGTCACCAGCGGCGGGAAGAACTTGGTGATCCGCGAAAACACCGGCGTGATCAGAAAGCCGATCAACGAGGCCGCCATCACCGCGCCCAGTACGCCCTGCAAGCCGCCGCCCGCTTCGCTGCTGAGAATCGCGCCCATGGTCGCGACCCCGGCAAACGACACACCCTGCACCAGCGGGAGCTGGCAGCCGAAGAACGGCAGGCCAAGGGTCTGCAGCAGCGTGGCCAGCCCGCCGGCGAACAACGACGCGGCAATCAGCAGGCCGATGTCGGCCGGGCTCAGGCCGGCGGCCTGGCCGAGGATCAGGGGGACCGCGACGATGCCACCGTACATGGTCAGCACATGCTGCAGGCCGTAGGCCAGGTTGGCGCCAAGACCCAGGTTCTCGTCTTCGGGACGCTGGGGTGATGACGTACTCGGTGAGGTAGTCATTGAGCAGGCTCTCTGGTTATTGTTGTGGTTGTACTGTAGACAACTACCGCCATAAATTGCCATATAAATTGTATACAATATTTAGATCCGAGTACCGAGATGCGCACCCGAACGCTGCACGAGAGCTGTATGCAGATAGCGTTCCAATGGGTGAGAAGTTGGCTTGGCGGGGTGTGTACAACCTGTCACCCGACAGCCGGGAAGCTGTCTGGGTAGGCAGGAAACACATCAGGGAAGGTCGTTAGCTGGCTAAAGGATTTCAAACTTCGATAAGTTCGCGCAGCTCGCGCATCATTTCGGTGCTGTCGGCCAGGTTCAATTCCACAAGACGGTGCAGGTGGCTCAACGAATCGAGGTCGATATGCAGGCAGACGAAGCCGAGCCGGCCGGGCTCTTCATGGCGCAGTTCCACCTGCATCTGCAGCCTCGCCTGCGGGCTGAGGTGCACGATCGCCTCGAAATCCTGGGTAAGGTCGACGTCCCAGGGCTCGGGACGCCTGATCAGAAGGCCCTTCAAGGACAGGTCCAGCAGCTTGACCGGCCAGCGGTGCCTGCCCTGGCAAAGCTCGGTCGGTGCGTCGAAGGCAATGCGCTGGAAGCGGCGGCGTTCGTCGTGATCGCTCATCATCGGTAAGACCCTCTGGGCTACAGCCTGACTATAGTTGAACACGCGTATGAAACGGATACCGCTGACCTGGCCGCGAAGGCTCTAGACCAAAGCAAGTGTGGCAATGCATCCTGACTGGCCCTAGACTCGATAGGCGGTCTTTCAAATTCACCAGCTGGAAGCTAACCATGAACAACAATAATAGCCTGCTGCGCCACATTCCGTGGTTGGTGGTGGCAGTCGTAGGGGCCGCTGCGCTGGGTGTGGTTGCCCTGCGCCGTGGCGAGGCCATCAACGCCTTGTGGATCGTGGTCGCGGCGGTCGCCATCTACCTGGTCGCCTATCGTTACTACAGCCTGTTCATCGCCACCAAGGTCATGCAGCTGGATGCGCGCCGGGCGACTCCTGCGGTCCTCAACAACGATGGTCTGGACTATGTCCCGACCAACAAGCACATCCTGTTCGGTCACCACTTCGCCGCCATCGCAGGCGCCGGCCCCCTGGTCGGTCCCGTGCTCGCGGCACAGATGGGCTACCTGCCCGGCACGCTCTGGCTGATTGCCGGCGTGGTGCTGGCCGGTGCCGTGCAGGACTTCATGGTCCTGTTCCTGTCCACTCGCCGCAACGGTCGTTCGCTGGGCGACATGGTGCGCGAGGAGATGGGCCGGATCCCGGGTACCATCGCCCTGTTCGGCTGCTTCCTGATCATGATCATCATCCTCGCGGTGCTGGCGCTGATCGTGGTCAAGGCCCTGGCCGAAAGCCCATGGGGCATGTTCACCGTGATGGCGACCATCCCGATCGCCATGTTCATGGGCATCTACATGCGCTATATCCGCCCGGGACGGATCGGCGAGATCTCGCTGGTCGGCGTGGTCCTGTTGCTGCTGTCGATCTGGCTCGGTGGCGTGGTCGCGGCTGATCCGGCATGGGGCCCGGCGTTCACCTTCACCGGCGTGCAGATCACCTGGATGCTGGTGGGCTACGGCTTCGTCGCCGCGGTATTGCCCGTCTGGCTGGTGCTGGCCCCGCGCGACTACCTGTCCACGTTCCTCAAGATCGGCACCATCGTTGCGCTCGCCATCGGCATCCTGATCATCGCGCCCGAGCTGAAGATGCCGGCGCTGACCCAGTTCACCGACGGTACCGGTCCGGTCTGGAAGGGCACGCTGTTCCCGTTCCTGTTCATCACCATCGCCTGCGGCGCGGTGTCCGGCTTCCATGCCCTGATCTCCTCGGGCACCACGCCCAAGCTGCTGGACAACGAAACCAACGCCCGCTACATCGGCTACGGCGGCATGCTGATGGAATCGTTCGTGGCCATCATGGCCATGGTCGCCGCCTCGGTGATCGAGCCAGGCGTGTACTTCGCCATGAACAGCCCGGCGGCCGTGGTCGGCAGCGACGTGGTGTCGGTGGCGCAGACCGTCAGCAGCTGGGGCTTTGCGATCACGCCCGAGCAGCTCGAGGCGACCGCCCGCGACATCGGCGAGCACACCGTCCTGGCCCGTGCCGGCGGTGCGCCAACGCTGGCGGTGGGTATCGCGCAGATTCTTCATCAGGTGCTGCCGGGTGAGAACACCATGGCCTTCTGGTACCACTTCGCGATCCTCTTCGAGGCGCTGTTCATCCTTACCGCGGTGGACGCCGGTACCCGTGCCGGGCGCTTCATGCTGCAAGACCTGCTGGGCAGCTTCGTGCCGGCGCTCAAGCGCACCGAGTCGTGGGGCGCCAACCTGATCGCCACCGCGGGCTGCGTGGCGATGTGGGGTTACCTGCTGTACCAGGGCGTGATCGATCCGCTGGGTGGCATCAACACCTTGTGGCCGCTGTTCGGCATCTCCAACCAGATGCTGGCCGGTATCGCGCTGATGCTCGGGACCGTGGTCCTGATCAAGATGAAGCGCCAGCGCTATGTCTGGGTCACCCTGGTGCCGGCCGTGTGGTTGCTGATCTGCACCACCACCGCGGGCCTGATCAAGCTGTTCGACCCGAACCCGGCGGTGGGCTTCCTGGCCCTGGCCAACAAGTACAGCGTGGCCCTGGACGCTGGCCAGGTCCTGGCCCCGGCCAAGGACATCGGTCAGATGCAGCATGTGATCTTCAACGCCTACACCAACGCCGGGCTGACGATCCTGTTCCTGCTGGTGGTGTTCAGCATCCTGTTCTTCGCGCTCAAGGTCGGCTACGCCGCGTGGGGCCGCAAAGAGCGCAGCGACAAGGAAACTCCGTTCCAGGCCTTGCCTGACGCGTAACCAAGAGGAAGGCAGAGATGTTCAACGACCTCGGTCGACTGGGTAAATACCTGGGGCAGGCAGCCCGCCTGATGGTCGGCATGCCCGACTACGACACCTACGTCGAGCACATGCAGGCCAAGCACCCGGACAAGCCGGTGATGAGCTACGAGGTGTTCTTCCGCGAACGCCAGGAAGCCCGCTACGGCGGCAAGGGTGGGCCCAAGTGCTGTTGAAACCCAGCTGCTGAGGGCGTTTGAAACCTGTGGGAGCCCGGCATGCCGGGCTCCCACAGTCATTTTTAGTACAGGAGATTTTCCGTTTGCACGCACCCATTCCCGTCACAGTGCTCAGCGGCTTCCTGGGAGCCGGCAAGACAACCCTGCTGCGACATCTGCTCAAGGCCGAACACGGCCTGAAGATCGCGGTGATCGAGAACGAGTTCAGCGATGCCGGCATCGACACCCAGCTGCTGGGCGAGGAGCCCGTGCAGGTAATGACCCTGGCCAATGGCTGCGTGTGCTGCAGCATCCACACCGACCTGACCAAGGCCCTGTTTCTCCTGCTCGAGCGCCTGGATGCTGGCGAGATCGCGTTCGACCGCCTGGTGATCGAGTGTACCGGCCTGGCCGATCCGGCGCCGGTCGCGCAAACCTTCTTCATCGAGGAAGAGCTGCGCGATCGCTACATCCTCGACGGCATCATCACCCTGGTCGACGCCGCCCACGCCGACCAGCACCTGGCCCAGGCCATTGCCCAGGCCCAGGTGGGTTTCGCCGACCGCCTGCTGCTCAGCAAGACCGACCTGGTCGAGCCTGCCGCCGTCGACGCCTTGACCGAGCGCCTGACCCGCATCAACCGCCGCGCCGCGATCCGGGTAGTCGAGCATGGGCGTATCGACCTGGCCGAACTGCTCGACGTGCGCGGCTTCAACCTCAACGACGACCTCGGCGCCAGCCTCGCGCCGACCCTGCGCCCGCTGCGGGCGACCGCTACCCCCGATCGCATCTCCAGCCTGGTCCTGCGCACCCACACCCCACTGGACATCGACCGCCTCAGCGACTTCATGAACGAACTGCTCGAAGCCCATGGCAAGCAATTGCTGCGCTACAAGGGCGTGCTCAACATCGCCGGCGAAGACCGCCGCCTGGTGTTCCAGGGCGTGCTGAAGCTCTATGGGTTCGACTGGGACAGCGAATGGGCGGAGGGGGAGGTGCGCGAGAGTGTGATGGTGTTCATTGCGGATGAATTGCCCGAGGAGAAAATCCGGGCGGGATTTGAGGCGTTGCTGTGACCAGGTGATGTTTTTGGGGGCACTGCTCTACCTGTGGGTTCTCTAATGGCATGCCCTTCCAAAGCCACAAAAAAGCCCGGCACTAGGCCGGGCTTCTTCAAATCAGGCGATCGCCAATCAGTTGCCGTACACCGGCAGCTTCTTGCAGATGGCCTTGACCTTCTCGCGAACGGCATCGATCACCGCTTCGTTGTTCAGGTCGGCGAGGATGTCGCAGATCCAGCCGGCCAGTTCGCGGCACTCGGCAGCCTTGAAACCACGGGTAGTGACAGCCGGGGTGCCGAAGCGCAGGCCCGAGGTGACGAACGGGGAGCGCGGATCGTTCGGGACCGAGTTCTTGTTGACGGTGATGAACGCCTTGCCCAGGGCCGCGTCAGCGTCCTTGCCCGAGATGTCCTGCTTGATCAGCGACAGCAGGAACAGGTGGTTCTGGGTGCCACCGGAGACGACGTCGAAACCACGCTCGATGAACACTTCGGCCATGGCCTGGGCGTTCTCGACGACCTGCTGCTGGTAGGCCTTGAACTCAGGCTGCAGGGCTTCCTTGAAGCAGATGGCCTTGGCGGCGATGACGTGCTCCAGCGGGCCGCCCTGTGCGCCAGGGAACACCGCGGAGTTCAGCTTCTTCTCGATGTCGGCGTTGGCGCGTGCCAGGATCAGGCCGCCACGTGGACCGCGCAGGGTCTTGTGAGTGGTGGTGGTGACCACGTCGGCGAAAGGCACCGGGTTCGGGTAGACGCCAGCGGCGACCAGGCCCGCCACGTGGGCCATGTCGACGAACAGGTAGGCACCGACCTTGTCGGCGATTTTGCGGAAACGAGCGAAGTCCAGCACCTGCGAGTAGGCGGAGAAACCGGCGACGACCATCTTCGGCTTGTGCTCCAGGGCCAGGCGCTCGACCTCGTCGTAGTCGATCAGGCCGTTGGCGTCGATGCCGTACTGGATGGCGTTGTACAGCTTGCCCGAGGAGCTGACCGAAGCGCCATGGGTCAGGTGACCGCCATGGGCCAGGCTCATGCCCAGGATGGTGTCGCCTGCCGACAGCAGTGCCAGGTAGACCGCGGCGTTGGCCTGGGAACCGGCGTGCGGCTGGACGTTGGCGTAGTCGGCGCCGAACAGTTGCTTGGCGCGATCGATGGCCAGCTGCTCGACCACGTCGACGTATTCGCAACCACCGTAGTAGCGCTTGCCCGGATAGCCTTCGGCGTACTTGTTGGTCAGGACCGAACCCTGGGCTTCCATGACGGCGGGGCTTGTATAGTTTTCCGAAGCGATCAGCTCGATATGCTCTTCCTGGCGCTGAGCTTCTTGCTCCATGGCGGCAAAGAGATCGGCGTCGTACTTGGCAATGGTCAAATCACGGCTGAACATGGCGGTCCTCAAGGATCGGGCTGAAAAGGGGGCATTCTACCCCATCGCTCGAGGGCTGGCATATGAAACGGCGTCATGTCGCGGACCAATGGGGCTCATGGGCAGGCGCAAGCGGCTGCGCTAGCCAAGCATGAACAAGGTCTCGTTGCTGAACTGCGCCTCGAACTGGCTGGCGGGCATGGGGCGGCCGAACAGGTAGCCTTGCACCTCGTCGCAGCCGTGCTCGCGCAGGAACTCCAGTTGCTCATGGGTCTCGACGCCTTCGGCGATCACCGCAAGGTTCAGGCTGTGGGCCATGGCGATGATCGCCCGGGCGATCTGGGCGTCCTGTTCGCCTTCGGGCAGGCCGTCGACGAAGGTACGGTCGATCTTGAGCACGTCGATCGGGAACTGCTTGAGGTAGTTGAGCGACGAGTAGCCGGTGCCAAAGTCGTCGACCGCGATGCTCAGGCCCAGGTTCTTCAAGCTGTCGAGAATCTGCATGGCCTTGTCGACCTCGCGCATCAGGATGCTTTCGGTCAGCTCGAGCTCGAGGCAGGCCGGCGATAGCCCTGTCTCGTCGAGAATGGTGGCGATGCGGGTACCCAGGTGGCCGTCCGAGAACTGCCGCGCCGAAATGTTCACCGAGACCTTGGGCACCCTCACCTTGTCCCGGTGCCACGCCTTGAGCTGGCGGCTGGCTTCACGCAGCACCCAGTCGCCGACGTCGACCACCAGGCCAAGCTCTTCGATCACCGGGATGAAGTCGCCCGGCGGCACCAGCCCGCGGCGCGGGTGACGCCAGCGCAGCAGGGCCTCTGCGCCGGTCAGGCGCTTGCCGTCGCCGCTGAACTGCGGCTGGTAGTAAAGCACGAACTCATCCTGCTCCAGGGCATGGCGCAGGTCGCTTTCCAGTTCCAGGCGCTCCAGGGCGCTGGCGTTCATGTCGGCCTGGTAGAACTGGAAGTTGTTCTTGCCACGTTCCTTGGCGTGGTACATCGCCGTGTCGGCGTTCTTCATCAGTTGGCTCAGCTCGCTGCCATCCTGAGGGCTGAGCGCGATGCCGATACTGGCGGTGACGAAGAACTCGCGGTTTTCCAGCACGAACGGGCGCACCAACCTGGCAAGGATGTTCTCGGCCACATGGATCGCGCGGTTCAGCGCCATCTCCCGCGAGGCGCGCGGCTGCAGCAACAGGGTGAATTCGTCGCCACCCATGCGCGCCACGGTGTCGTCGTCATCGACGCAGTCGAGCAGGCGCTCGGCCATGTCCTTGAGCATGCGGTCGCCCGCGGCATGGCCGAGCGAATCGTTGATCGGCTTGAAGCGGTCCAGGTCGAGGAACATCAGCACCACCCACGAGCTGTTGCGCTCGGCCTGTTGCAGCGCCGTATAGAGCCGGTCCTGGAACAGCGTGCGGTTGGGCAGGTGGGTCAGGGCATCATAGTAGGCCAGGCGGTGGATGCGCTGCTCGCTGGCCTTGCGCTCGCTGATATCGGTGAAGAAGCACACATAGCTTGCCAGGTCGCCTTCATCGTCGAGCACCGCGTTGATGCCGACCCAGGCCGGGTAGTGCTCGCCGCTGCGCCGCTTGAGCCAGACCTCGCCCTCCCAGGTGCCGCGCTGGTTCAGCTGCTTGAGCACGTAGCGCAGGTGCGCCTGCTGCTGGTCGTCGACGATCAGCATGCTGGGGAACTGGTCGAGTACATCGCTCACGGCATGCCCGCTGACTCGACTGAAGGCCTCGTTGGCCTGGACGATGTAGCCCGCGGGATCGGTGATCAGGATCGCCGAAGTGGAGTGCTCGAACACGGTCGCGGCCATGCGCAGGTCTTTCTCCGCGCGGCGCTGCTGACTGATGTCGCGTCCAACGCCAAGCAGGCCTTCGAATCGTTCCTGGTCGTCCCATACCAGCACCAGGCGCAGCTCGATGGGGATCTTGCGGCCATCGGCACGCAGGCAGTCGAACATGAATGGCTGGGTCGGCATCTGGCTGCGCAGCTGCGCCAGTTGCTGGCTGTCGCCCAGCACTCCCTGCAACCGCTCCAGCAGTTGGTAGAGACCGCTGAGCTGCGCCGGATTGGCGACGGTCGATTGCCAGCCATGCTTGAAGATCCAGTCGGCACTGTACCCCAGGACCGCCTGCACGGAAGGGCTGACGTAGTCGAGCTGCAGCTGGTTGTCGGTGGAGAAGATCACGTCGCTGATGCTTTCGGCGAGCATGCGGTAGCGCTGCTCGCTGTCGCGCAGCGATTCACTGGAGGCGATCTGCACGGTCACGTCCTTGCCCACGCCGACGACGCGGGTCACCAGCCCCCCGGCATCGCGGGTCAGCACCTGCTCGCGGATGTCGTACCAGCGCCAACTGCCATCGTGGTGACGGAACCGTAGCTGGCAATGCAGCGCCTGGCTGTGGCCGGTATCGCGTTGCTGCTGGCGCAGCAGTCGGTATTGCTCGGCATCCTCGGGGTGCAGCAGCAGTTCCCAGAAACGGTCGCCCATCTGCGCCAGCTCGCCACGGTCGTAGCCCAGGGTCTGGCCGAGGTGACGGTTGCTGAAAATCATGCGCTGGCTCTGCACGTCCTGCACATACAGTTGGTCGGGCACGGTGCGCACCACGTCCGACCAGAAACTCTCGCGTTCGAGCAGGGACAGCTCGACCTGCTTGCGGCTGGTGATATCGCTGATGCTCAGGATCACCGCCTGGAAGTCGCGACGCTGCTGGGGCAGGCGCACCATCAGCCACAGGTGCAGGTCGCTGCCGTTCGGCGCGCTCAGGCGGACCTCCAGTTCCAGTTGCGCACGTTGACCAAGCAGTGCGTCGATCAGTTGCATCCCCACGTTGTCGCGACCCTCGACGCTGCCCTGGATCAGGCGTTGCCAGGCGTCCTGGTTGCCGTCGACGTCGAGCAGTTGCCGTGCCATCTGGTTGATCTCGGTGATCTTCATCTCCATCAGCAGCGAGTGGCGCAGGGCAGGATCAAGGGCCAGGCTCTGCTTGAGCGCGGCGCGGTTGCGCAGGTGATGGCGCTCGAGCTGGCCCGGCAGGCTGGAGAGGTCGAGCACGCACAGGGCGACGCCCGTGCCCTCGAAGATTTCCTGGTAGCGCCGGCGGTCTTCCTGCAGCGCCTGCTGGCGGCGCCGCATGTTGATCAAGGCCAGCACCGGCAGTAGCGCGCAGATCAGCACCAGCAAGCATTTGCCGAGCAGCGCCGGCAGCAGCTGCCGGCGTACCTGGCCTGCGTCGAACAGCCCACGCACCTGCCAGCTGCTGTTGTCGATGTGGGCCAGCAGCACGCTCTGCAACGGCTCGCTGGCGGCCCGGCCCGGCACATGGCGGCCAATGACCTGGCCGCTACGGATGTTTTCCAGCTGCCAGTGCGGCCGGGCGGGGCCATCGAGGTGACGGGTGAGTTCCTGATAATGCTCGGCGGACAGTTGCAACAGCCAGAAACCCGGGTGTTGCTCGCCTGGCTGGCGCAGCAGCAGATGGATGCTGCGGTTGTCGGGCGAATTGCCATAGAAGTAGGCGCTGCCGCGATTGCGCTGCAGGTACTCGTCAACCAGCGGGAATGCCGACCCGCCTGGCTGGCTGTCGGCAAGCGTCCGGCCATCGGCATCCAGCCAGATCAGGCGCTGGAGCGTAGGCATCTGGCCCTGCAAGGCCTGCAACACGCCCGGCAGCGCCGATGGCGCCAGAGGTTTGACGTGGAGCTGGAGCAGATTGAGCGCCTGCTGGGCCTTGAGCGCCATGTTCAGGTTGAGGTGATCAGCCAGCTCAGCCGTCGCGTCCACGCTATGGCGTCGCAGGTCGGCCTGGGTATGACGGAACTGGGCGACCAATTGCCACAGCAGCAAAGCCAGCAGAATCAGGGCGAGCAGGGCCAGCGCGCCCTTCAGGGAACCGCGCAGGGGGGCGGACGGGTTGCGGGCGGCGCGCCCTGTTCGCAGGAGCGGTGGCAATGAGAGATTGGTCAAGCTTTGGTCCTGCGATAGGGCTGGCGATGGCAGGGTTGAACCGAATGCATGTGTCGTGCCGATATAAGCCCGGCGAACGAAGCGGGCTAGCATGCCCGCAAACGTGGCAGAGTGCCAGCGCCATGCGCATCCGCCAGTCGGCATCATCGGGCAACCTGTGCGAAAATACGGCTGCTTCATTTATACGCTCTGGAGATGCAAGGTTTTGGTAATCCACTATTCCACCAACGGCAGCGACTCGGCCTGCGGTCGCAACAGTCAGTCCCTGGCCAGCACAGCGCAGGCCGCCGAGGTTTCCTGCAAGTCCTGCCAGCGTTCGCTGGCCAAGCCCGATGGCGCCGCCGCCCCGATGGGCGTGCGCAAGAGCCCATCGTTGGCCGAGCTGCGCACAGCCAGGCAAAAGCCTGCCGGCAAGCCTGCCCAGGCGAGCGCCTATTGCGCCAGGACCAGCTGGCGCGAGCGCCTGTCCGCGCAGTCCGATCGCTGCCGCCTGCCACGTGGGATGGCCAGGCAGTCCCACGTCTGAGCCTGCTGGCGCCGAGCCGGGTTCCCGGCACGGCCTGCCATCTGCCCATCTGCGCAATGCCGCGTCTTGGCGTAGAATGGTCGCCTTTGTTCAATGACACCCCGTAAACCCATCGCCCGATCAGCCGGCATGTCATCGGCAGGTGCTGTTGCAGCGCCCGCCGCGGTTTTTCGTCGATGTCTTTACCCCATATCTGATAGAGGGCTTGGTTTTGGCTCAATACGTCTACACCATGCATCGGCTCAGCAAGGTCGTGCCGCCGAAGCGGGAAATCCTGAAGAACATTTCCTTGTCGTTCTTCCCGGGCGCCAAGATCGGCGTGCTGGGCCTCAACGGCGCCGGCAAGTCGACCCTGTTGCGCATCATGGCTGGCGTCGACAAGGAGTTCGATGGCGAAGCCCGTCCGATGCCCGAGCTCAATGTCGGCTACCTGCCCCAGGAGCCGCAGCTCGACCCGAGCAAGACCGTTCGCGAAGTGGTCGAGGAAGCGGTCAGCGTGATCAAGGACGCCCAGGCCCGCCTGGACGAGGTCTACGCGGCCTATGCCGATCCTGACGCCGACTTCGACAAGCTGGCCGCCGAGCAGGCCAAGCTCGAGGCCATCCTGCAGGCTGCCGACGGCCATAACCTGGAGCGCCAGCTCGAAGTCGCCGCCGATGCCCTGCGCCTGCCGGCCTGGGAGGCGAAGATCGAGCACCTGTCCGGTGGCGAGAAGCGCCGCGTGGCACTCTGCCGCCTGCTGCTGTCGGCTCCCGACATGCTGCTGCTCGACGAGCCGACCAACCACCTGGACGCCGATTCGGTGGCCTGGCTCGAGCGTTTCCTGCACGACTTCCCGGGCACCGTGGTGGCGATCACCCACGACCGTTACTTCCTCGACAACGTCGCCGGCTGGATCCTGGAACTCGACCGCGGCGCCGGTATCCCGTACGAAGGCAACTACTCGGGCTGGCTCGAGGCCAAGTCCGACCGCCTGGCGCAGGAATCCAAGCAGCAGAGCGCCCATGAAAAGGCCATGAAGGAAGAACTGGAGTGGGTGCGCAAGGGCGCCAAGGCCCGCCAGTCCAAGTCCAAGGCCCGTCTGGCTCGCTTCGAGGAAATGCAGTCGCAGGAATTCCAGAAGCGCAGCGAGACCAACGAGATCTACATCCCGGCCGGTCCTCGCCTGGGCGACAAGGTCATCGAGTTCAAGAACGTCAGCAAGGGCTATGGCGATCGCGTCCTGATCGAAAACCTGTCGTTCGCCATGCCCAAGGGCGCCATCGTCGGCGTCATCGGCGGCAACGGCGCCGGCAAGTCGACCCTGTTCCGCATGCTGATGGGCAAGGAGCAGCCAGACTCGGGCAGCATCGAGATCGGCGAGACCGTGCAGCTGGCGTGCGTCGACCAGAGCCGCGAAGACCTGGACGGCGGCAAGACGGTGTTCCAGCAGATCTCCGACGGTTCGGAGCAGATCCGCATCGGCAGCTACGAGATTCCTGCGCGTACCTATGTCGGCCGTTTCAACTTCAAGGGCGGCGACCAGCAGAAGTTCGTCAAGGACCTGTCCGGTGGTGAGCGTGGCCGCCTGCACCTGGCCCTGACCCTGAAGGAGGGCGGCAACGTCCTGCTGCTCGACGAACCGTCCAACGACCTCGACGTCGAGACCCTGCGTTCGCTCGAAGAAGCCCTGCTGGACTTCCCCGGCGCCGCCATCGTGATCTCTCACGACCGGTGGTTCCTGGACCGCGTGGCGACGCACATCCTGGCCTACGAGGATGACTCGAACGTGATGTTCTTCGAGGGCAACTACACCGAGTACGAAGCCGACCGCAAGAAGCGCCTGGGCGATGCCGCGGCCCAGCCGCACCGTGTACGGCACAAGAAGCTGGCCCAGTAGGCCGGTTTTCCATGCACAGGAATGGGGCCCCTCGCGGCCCCATTTTTGTGCCTGGTTCACCCAGTCTCCCTCGAGAATCTTGGTATACAGTTACATAAATGCACCAGAAAATTTCATAAAAACGACATCTCGCCCTGTTCCAGTGCGACTCGTTCTTGATAAAGTCCAGAAAAAATTCCTACAAGTCCAATAATCTGGTGAACCTTGTCATGATCGAATCCGTCGACGACTTCCTCGCGCGCCTCAAGCAACGCGACCCTGCCCAGCCCGAGTTCCACCAGGCCGTGGAAGAGGTGCTGCGTAGCTTGTGGCCCTTCCTCGAAGCCAATCCCCATTACCTGCAAGCCGGTATTCTGGAACGCATGGTCGAGCCTGAGCGGGCGGTGCTGTTCCGCGTGTCGTGGGTCGATGACCAGGGCAAGGTCCAGGTCAACCGCGGCTACCGCATCCAGATGAGCAGCGCCATCGGCCCGTACAAGGGGGGACTGCGCTTCCACCGCTCGGTCAACCTGGGGGTGCTGAAGTTCCTGGCCTTCGAGCAGGTGTTCAAGAATTCCCTCACCTCGCTGCCCATGGGCGGCGGCAAGGGCGGCTCCGACTTCGACCCCAAGGGCAAGAGCGACGCCGAGGTCATGCGCTTCTGCCAGGCCTTCATGAGCGAGCTGTACCGCCATATTGGCGCCGACGTCGATGTGCCAGCCGGTGACATCGGTGTCGGTGCCCGCGAGATCGGCTTCATGTTCGGCCAGTACAAGCGCCTGGCCAACCAGTTCACCTCGGTGCTGACCGGCAAGGGCATGACCTACGGCGGCAGTCTGATCCGCCCCGAGGCCACCGGCTACGGCTGCGTGTACTTCGCCGAGGAGATGCTCAAGCGCCAGGGCAAACGCATCGACGGCCGCCGCGTGGCGATCTCGGGTTCGGGCAACGTGGCCCAGTACGCGGCGCGCAAGGTCATGGACCTGGGCGGCAGGGTGATCTCGCTGTCCGATTCCGAAGGCACGCTGCATTGCGAGGCTGGCCTGAACGACGAGCAATGGGATGCGCTGATGGAGCTCAAGAATGTCAGGCGCGGTCGCATCAGCGAACTGGCCGAGCGTTTCGGGCTCGAGTTCCGCAAGGGCGAGACCCCCTGGAGCCTGGCATGCGAGATCGCCTTGCCCTGCGCGACGCAGAACGAACTGGGCGGCGAAGACGCCCGCACCCTGCTGCGCAATGGCTGCATCTGCGTGGCCGAGGGCGCCAACATGCCGACCACGCTCGACGCCGTGGATATCTTCATCGAGGCTGGCATCCTGTTCGCCCCGGGCAAGGCATCCAACGCTGGCGGCGTGGCGGTGAGCGGGCTGGAAATGTCGCAGAACGCCATGCGCCTGCTGTGGACCGCCGGCGAGGTGGACAGCAAGCTGCACCACATCATGCAGTCGATCCATCATGCCTGCGTGCACTACGGGGAAGAGGCCGACGGTACCGTCAACTACGTGAAGGGCGCCAACATCGCCGGCTTCGTGAAAGTCGCCGATGCCATGCTGGCCCAGGGCGTGGTCTAGTCCTCGCCAGGCCCGATGGCAACGATCTCGATCATTTGATTGCCCACCGGTCGTTGCCATAGCACTTCATCACCAGGGCCGGCGCCCAGCAGCGCCCGGCCCAGGGGCGAGCCCCAGTTGACCAGGCCACGCGCGGCGTCGGCCTGGTCTTCGCCCACCAGTTGCACGACGTGATCCTGATCGTCCTCGTCGACGAAGCGTACCCGGCTGCCGATCTGCACCTTGTCCCGCGAGGTCGCCGGCGGTACCACCTGCGCGCTCTGCACGCGGGCACGGAAATAGCGCAGGTCACGCTCGGTATCGGCCAGGCGCTGCTTGTCGGCCCGCTC
The DNA here is from genome assembly GCA_029239415.1 of Pseudomonas sp. The sequence continues at coordinate 18,841 of JAQZAY010000010.1, forward strand.
ACCCTGTGCAACCAGCTCGCTGCGCAGCGCATTGAGGCTCGCGACTCGTTGTTGCAGCAAGGCCAGGCCGCTGGCGGTGACGTGGTTGGGTTGCTCGCTGACCCGGCGCTCAACCGGCTGGCTGGCCTGGGCGGCGGCCTGGTCTTCATTGACGAATGCTCGGCTCATGAAAGGTCTCCTTTTGCAGGAGACCACCGTGGACGCCTAGCGGTTGCAAAGATTTCAGCCTTGCAGCGAGGCTCAGTAGTGGTACCACTTCAACTCCAGCATCACCTCGTTCTGCGCGCTCGCCAGGTGGCTGAACTCGCGCTTGGCACTCAGACGGATACCCAGGTCGCGGGAAACTTCCCACTGCTGGTTGAGGCTGATGCTGCGGCGCACTTCGCCGTTGGTGAAGTAGTCCCCCTTGGCTTCCAGGCTCAGGTTGCCCAGGCCGTTGCGCCACAGCACGCCAGTGTCGAACCCGGCCGCCGGGGCGATGAACTGGGCGAAATCGTTGTGGTGTTCGACGCGCACGGTGCCCAGGGCAAACCCGAGCAGGCCGTCGGCCAGTTCCCAGGTGCCGCCAGCGCCGCCGTTGACATGACTGACCAACACCTCGTCGCCATGCTTGCCGGGGACTCGCTCAAGGCCACCCGCCACCTGCCACGACCAGGGTTGCAACAGTTCGTTGCGCGGGGTGAGCGAGCGGATGGTCGCCAGGTCCAGGCGCTGCACCTGCCAGTCGTTGCCTTCGTACTGGCGCAGCTTGAGTTGCAGGATCTCGATCTGCGCGCCCAGCGGGAAGCCGTAGGCGTTGTCATTCAGGTCGTGATAGGCCATGCGCAGGCCGTACTCGGCAAAGGCACGGTCTTCGCGGGTACCCACGCCCAGCTGCCAGGTACGTGACTGATGGCCGTCTTCGGGTAGCCCCGGGCGCTCGATGTCCAGGGCAGGCGGCGGGTTACGGTTGATTGCCCGCAGCAGCTCGAAGCTGCGCCTGGCACGCTCGGGATCGCGTTCCTGGCCGGTAGCGCGGTAACGCTCCAGGCGAAACGCCGCGTCCTGCACCAGTGCCTGCCGGTCCCGGGCAAGAGCCGTGAACTCGGGGTCCTGCAGCTTGGCGGTGTCGGCGCTCAGGGCCAGCACCTGCTGTTGCTCGGCGCCATCGAGGGGTTCGGCGCGGGCCAGCAACTCTCGCTCGCGCGAGGGGCGGTAACGGGTGCTCTCGACAAGACCTGCCTGCTTGACGGCCTTGACCGTGTCGGTGGGGATGGCGGTCAGCGGGAACTGCGAGGTCAGGTCCAGGCTGGGGCGCGCCACCTGCAGCAGTTCGAGCAGGCGGTAGGAGCAGTTCTCGTCGAAGAAGAAGTAGTCGAACTGGACCTGCTTGAGTTCCCAGACATGCTCGACCATGCGCCCGGTCTCCTCGGGCGTCAGGTTCAGCTGGTATTCCCACAGGTCGCGGTTTTCCAGGCTGCGGTATTCGGAAAGCTTTTCCTGGTAGGGCACCATCGCGAACAGGCCGGGATAGCCGCCCATCAGGCCCTTCCAGGCATACAGGATGCTGTTGTCGCTGCCCTCGACATAGGCGCCGAAGTTGATCGCGTAGCTGAGCAGCGAGGTTTCATCGCGCTTGGCCGCGGCCTGGTCGATACGCAGCAGGGTATGACCGAACATCGAGGATGGACTGTTCAGGTAGGCCGCGGGAAACACCAGCACGGCGCTGTCGGGCGAGACATCCTGGTACCAGCGCTTGTACTCCTGGCAGTCCGGCTGCGGCAAGTCGGTCAGCTGCAATTGCCCGCGCAACCAGCGGGTTCGCGCTGGATAGACGCACTGGGCATGCTTGTCGCCCAGGCTTGCCGGGGCATAGAGGGCATCCAGGGTGGCGCGCAGTTCGCGGTCGGGATGATGGGCACCGTCGGCCGCCAGGAAAAAGCGTGGGTCGTCGACATAGCTGCGCCAGCCACCGAGCTTGCCGCTTTCGTAATGGCCGATGGCGATCCAGTAGCGGTCGGCGGCCAATTGTTGCAGGCGCGTGGCGTCCGGCTGCTGGGCAGCATGAAGCGGGGCGCTGGCACACAGCGCCAGGCAGGCAAGGCGTTTGAGCATATCGGGCAACTACGTCTGAATGATGCCGGGAGAAGGGAAGGCAATACCCTGCCCCGGTGGGGGCAGGGCGGGCCGGACTCAAGCCTGGGTGGCGTACTTGGCCAGGCGCGGGTCGTTTTTCAGGACGGCGAGGGTGTTGCCGTGGACGTCTTCGGCAGTCACGTCTGCGCTGTTGAAGATTTCCTGGAAGTGCTGGTGAGTGACGGCGGCGAAGTGCGCGCGGTCTTCAGGGGCCACGCCGAGGACCACGGCGTAGGTGGTCAAGGCTTCGCCCTGGCCCTTGGCCATGTCTTCGGAAAGCTCGTTCATCATGCCGTTCATGGCGAACCAGGATTTGCCACCGTAGGTCAGGGATGCGTTGGTCGAGCAGCCGTTGGTGCCGGAGGTCATGCCGAAGGTGGCGTTGCCGGAGGTGCCGTTGGTGGTGGAAGCGAGGAAGTGGGCCGGCGTGCCGCGCTGGCCCTCGAACAGCATGTTGCCCCAGCCGCAGTCCGGGCCGCCTGGCGCCTGGGCCATTGCGTTCAGGGAGACCGCGGTGAACAGAGTACCCAGAAGAATCCGTTTCATAGCTTTGTTCTCTTTTTCGAAGTACAAGGTCAGGGTTTCTGGCGATGCCGCTGCCAGGTCGGGGATGCATTGCACCCACCCGCGCAGCTTGGAGTTTAGGCACGATCCAAAGGTTGCGTGCCTGATTGCGAAAAATTGCATGAATCGGCGAAGTGCCTGCATTGGCCTCGGCCTCTTGCAACGCGCGCCAAGGCGGCGCCAGAATGCCGACATCTGCCCCGCCGAAGTAAGGAAGCCCAATGCCCGATTCTGTCGCTGCGAGCCTGCGTCTTGCGCCTGAAGCCCTGACCCGGCGTTTTTCCGCTGAACAGTTTGCCTTCACCAACACTGACGATCTGGAACCGTTTCGTGGCGTGCTGGGCCAGGAACGTGCTGTAGAGGCCTTGCAGTTCGGCGTGGCCATGCCGCGCCCCGGGTACAACGTATTCGTCATGGGCGAGCCCGGCACCGGGCGCTTCTCGTTCGTCAAGCGCTACCTCAAGGCCGAGGGCAAGCGCCAGCAGACCCCGGCCGACCGGCTCTACGTCAACAATTTCGACGAGCCGCGCGAGCCGCGCGCCCTGGAGCTGCCCGCCGGCACCGCGGGCGACTTCTGCGCCGACATGAACGGCCTGATCGACAACCTGCTGGCGACCTTCCCTGCGGTGTTCGAGCATCCGTCCTACCAGCAGAAGAAAAGCGCCATCGACCGCGCCTTCAACCAGCGCTACGACCGCGCACTGGACGTGATCGAGCGCGCATCGCTGGAAAAGGACGTGGCGCTGTACCGCGACAGCAGCAATGTCGCCTTTACCCCGATGAGCGATGGCAAGGCGCTGGACGAGGCCGAGTTCGCGCAACTGCCCGAGGACGTGCGCGAGCGCTTCCATGATGACATCGCCGGCCTCGAGGAACGCCTGAACGAGGAACTGGCCAGCCTGCCCCAGTGGAAGCGCGAGTCGAGCAACCAGCTGCGCCAGCTCAACGAAGAGACCATCACCCTGGCATTGGAGCCGCTGCTGGCGCCGCTGTCTGAAAAGTACGCGGAAAACGCGGTGGTCTGTGCCTACCTGCAATCGATGCAGCTCAACCTGCTGCGCACCGTGGTCGAACAGCTGGTCGAGGACAGCAAGTCAGACGCGGTGGCGCGCAAGCTGCTCGAGGAGCAATACGCGCCGAGCCTGGTGGTGGGCCACCATGCCCATGGCGGCGCGCCAGTGGTGTTCGAGCCGCACCCGACCTACGACAATCTGTTCGGGCGCATCGAATACAGCACCGACCAGGGCGCGTTGTACACCTCGTACCGCCAGCTGCGCCCCGGTGCCTTGCACAAGGCCAACGGCGGCTTCCTGATCCTGGAAGCCGAGAAGATGCTTGGCGAGCCCTTCGTGTGGGATGCGCTCAAGCGCTCCCTGCAATCGCGCAAGCTGAAGATGGAGTCGCCGCTGGGCGAGCTGGGCCGCGTCTCGGCCATCACCCTCAACCCGCAGACGATCCCACTGAACGTCAAGCTGGTGATCATCGGTTCGCGCCAGCTGTACTACGCCCTGCAGGACCACGATCCGGACTTCCAGGAGATGTTCCGCGTGCTGGTCGACTTCGACGAGGACATTCCCATGGTCGACGAGAACCTGGAGCAGTTTGCCCAGTTGCTCAAGACCCGCACCAGCGAAGAGGGCATGGCCCCGCTCACCGCCGATGCAGTAGCGCGGCTGGCGACCTACAGTGCGCGCCTTGCCGAGCACCAGGGGCGTTTGTCGGCGCGTATCGGTGACTTGTTCCAGCTGGTCAGCGAGGCCGATTTCATTCGCCAGCTTGCCAGCGACCAGATGACCGACGCCGGCCACATCGAGCGTGCGCTGCGCGCCAAGGCCACGCGTACCGGTCGGGTGTCGGCACGGATTCTCGATGACATGCTCGCCGGGATCATCCTGATCGACACCGAAGGCGCGGCCATCGGCAAGTGCAATGGCTTGACCGTGCTGGAGGTCGGTGACTCGGCCTTCGGCGTGCCGGCAAGGATCTCCGCGACCGTGTACCCCGGTGGCAGCGGCATCGTCGACATCGAGCGCGAGGTCAACCTCGGCCAGCCGATCCACTCCAAGGGGGTGATGATCCTGACCGGCTACCTGGGCAGCCGCTATGCCCAGGAATTCCCGCTGGCGATCTCGGCAAGCATCGCCCTCGAGCAGTCCTACGGCTACGTGGATGGTGACAGCGCGTCGCTGGGCGAGGTCTGCACCCTGATCTCGGCGCTCTCCAGGACGCCACTCAAGCAGTGCTTTGCCATCACTGGCTCCATCAACCAGTTTGGCGAGGTGCAGGCCGTTGGCGGGGTCAACGAGAAGATCGAAGGTTTCTTCCGCCTCTGCGAGGCCCGCGGCCTGACTGGCGACCAGGGGGTGATCATTCCTCGCCCGAACGTGGCCACGCTGATGCTCGACGAGCGTGTGCTGCAGGCGGTGGAGGCAGGCAGGTTCCATGTCTATGCGGTCAGCCAGGCCGACGAGGCGCTGAGCCTGCTGGTGGGCGAGCCCGCCGGCGCGCCGGATGAACAGGGGCAGTTCCCGGAAGGCAGCGTCAACGCCCGGGTGGTCGAGCGCCTGAGCATCATCGCCGAGATGGTCAGCGAGGAAGACATCAAGGAAGCCGAGAAGGACCGCCTCGAAGAGGCGTTGGCGCAGGCGAAGCCTGCCTGAGTCAATTAACCGGCGCAACGGCACATTGCTACCGTTCGGCGCCGGTTTTCTATCTTTGCGCGGCGTCATCTATGCTTGAAGGCAAGGAGAGCAATCCGGTTCAGGATAGAAACGGCCTGCCACTGGCGGGCTGAACACTGCCTCATCGAGGACCGTCGCCATGCCGCGCAGCCTCAGCCTTACCCGCCAGTGCCTGGGCCTGGTGACCCGTATCGAATGCAGCATCCGCCCGCTGGCCGGTGACAACGGCATGTGGACCTTGCTGTTTGCCGCCGGCATGGCCGGCGAGCAGCCGTCTGCCATCAAGGCCCAGGGCCCGTTCCATGGGCCGCTGGTCGCCGAATCCGTGCTCAGCGCCATCGTCGATAGTCTGACCCTGCACGGCTACCAGGTCGCGACCGACCCGCAGATCTGGTGCCTGCACCTGCAAGCGCAGCTGCGCAAGATCAATGGCGAGCGAGTGCGCAACCTGGGCGACTACCACTTCCAGCCAGAACCCTTGAAGTAGCAGCGCCTTGCCTGCGACCCCCGGTCGCGGGCTTTTATCTGTCATGGCAGGATGGCTATACTCGCGCTCGCTTTTTTGCCACCAGATGAGTTTTCTATCCCATGGAACGTGTTCTCGAAAACGCGATGTATGCCTCGCGCTGGCTGCTCGCTCCCATCTATTTCGGTTTGTCCCTGGGCCTGCTTGCGCTGGCGCTGAAATTCTTCCAGGAAATCATCCACGTCCTGCCCAACGTCTTTGCCCTGAGCGAGGCCGACCTGATACTGGTGATCCTCTCGCTCATCGACATGTCGCTGGTCGGCGGCCTGCTGGTCATGGTGATGTTCTCTGGCTACGAGAACTTCGTCTCGCAGCTCGACATCGATGACAACAAGGAAAAGCTCAACTGGCTGGGCAAGATGGACTCCTCGTCGCTGAAGATGAAGGTGGCGGCCTCGATCGTGGCGATTTCCTCGATCCACCTGCTGCGAGTGTTCATGGATGCACAGAACATCTCGACCGAATACCTGATGTGGTACGTGATCATCCACATGACCTTTGTCGTCTCGGCCTTTGCCATGGGTTACCTAGACAAGCTCACCAAGCACTGACCCAAGGCTGCGGCGCCTCGATTTTCGGCGCTCTGCCTGAAGGCTGCGTCGCAGTGTGCTAGGCTGCTCGCCCTTTTCACAAAGGGCGCGGCTGTCATGCGCCCTGCAGCGGAGCAAGCAAATGTCCGAACTCGACCTGTCTACCGACGAAACCCGCGTCAGCTACGGCATCGGCCGCCAGCTGGGTGGCCAGCTGCGTGACAACCCGCCACCGGGCGTGAGCCTGGACGCCATCCTGGCTGGCCTGACCGACGCCTTCAACGGCGAGCAAAGCCGCGTCAGCGAGGCCGACCTGTCGGCCAGCTTCCAGGTGATCCGTGAGATCATGCAGCGCGAAGCCGCGGCCAAGGCAGAAGCGGCCGCTGGCGAAGGCAAGGCTTTCCTGGCGGACAACGCCAAGCGCGAGGGCATCACCACCCTGGCCTCGGGCCTGCAGTTCGAAGTGCTGGCCACGGGCGAGGGCGCCAAGCCATCGCGTGAAGACACCGTGCGTACCCACTACCACGGCACCCTGATCGACGGCACCGTGTTCGACAGCTCGTACGAGCGTGGCCAGCCGGCCGAATTCCCGGTCGGCGGCGTCATCGCGGGCTGGACCGAAGCGCTGCAGCTGATGAACGCCGGTAGCAAATGGCGCCTGTACGTGCCAAGCGAACTGGCCTACGGCGCCCAGGGCGTTGGCAGCATCCCGCCGCACAGCGTGCTGGTGTTCGACGTAGAGCTGCTGGAAGTTCTGAAACGTCGGCATCCGGGGCCGCTGCGCAGCCCATCGCGGCACAGCGGCCCCAGCATCGACCCAGTCAATGCAACTGCCCTGTCACTGGCCTCAGCGCCCGTGCATAGCAGAACAGAAACAGATTTCGAACCAGCTCCTTGAGCACCACCGGTTCGCTCGAACTGAGGCCGTTGAGGTCCAGGTCTCCCTGGTCACGCAGCTCGTCGAGCGCGTCTTCCTCGATCACCGCGCACACCTCCCCGGTTTCCCGGTGCAGGATGCGCAGGTAGGGCTGGGGACGGTCAAGCCAGGCGTCTATCAGATAAGTCATGGACGTTCTCCTTGGATTCGATTTCCAATGAGAATAATTCTTATTATCAGAATAGCAAGTGCCTATTGGCGGATTTTTGCGCCAGCCCTCATGGCAGAGTGCTCAGACCTTGCGCACGAACTCCGATTTCAGCTTCATCGCGCCGATGCCGTCGATCTTGCAATCGATGTCGTGGTCGCCATCGCACAGGCGGATATTCTTGACCTTGGTGCCGACCTTGACGACAAGGGACGAGCCCTTGACCTTGAGGTCCTTGATCACGGTCACGGTGTCGCCGTCCTGCAGGACATTGCCCACCGAATCCTTCTTCACCACGTCATCGCTGGCCGACTCGGCTTCGCCGCTGGCCGACCACTCGTGGGCGCACTCAGGGCAGACCAGCTGAGCACCATCTTCGTAGGTGTATTCGGAATTGCATTTGGGGCAGGGTGGCAAAGTGCTCACTACGGTTCCTCAGGACAGGCAAGACAATAAGACCCACATTGTATAGGGTTTTGCCGGTCAACAGGAAACAGGCCCATCGAGGAATGGGCCAGGCGGGATCAGTGCGTGCGGGCCACTGCGAACTCGCTGAGCTCGACCAGGGCGTCGCGGTACTCGCTGGCAGGCAGCACTTCCAGGCAGGCAATGGCCCGGGCCGCATAATCGCGGGCCTGGCGGGCGGTGTAGTCGAGGGCGCCGGAGGCCTCGACGGCGGCGCGGATGCTCTCGAGGTCCTCGATGCCGCCTTTCTGGATCGCCTGGCGCACCAGGGCGGCCTGTTCGGCGGTGCCTTCACGCATGGCGTAGATCAGTGGCAGGGTCGGCTTGCCTTCGGCCAGGTCGTCGCCCACGTTCTTGCCCAGGGTCTGCGCGTCGCCCTTGTAGTCGAGCAGGTCGTCGACCAGCTGGAAGGCCACGCCCAGGTGGTCGCCGAAGGTGCGCAGGGCCTCGAGCTGGGCGTCGCTGGCGCCGGCCAGGGCGGCGGCGCTGTGGGCCGAGGCCTCGAACAGCATCGCGGTCTTGCCGCGGATGACGTCCATGTAGATCTCTTCGGTGGTGCTGGCATCACGCACCTTGGTCAATTGCAGCACCTCGCCCTCGGCGATCACCCGGGTGGCCTTGGACAGGATCTGCATGACCGGCATCGAGCCCAGCTCGACCATCATCTCGAACGAGCGCGAATACAGGAAGTCGCCGACCAGCACGCTCGGGGCATTGCCCCACTTGGCATTGGCGGTGTCGCGGCCGCGGCGCATGCCCGACATGTCGACCACGTCGTCGTGCAGCAGGGTAGCGGTGTGAAGGAACTCGATGGTCGCGGCCAGCAGGCGCAGGTCGTCGCCCTCGCGGCCCAGGGCCTTGCCGCACAGCAGCACCAGCAACGGGCGCAGGCGCTTGCCACCGGCCGAGGTGATGTAGTCGCCGATCTTCGATACCAGCGGCACGCGCGAGGTCAGCTGTTTCTTGATGATCTCGTCGACGGCGCTGAAATCTTCAGCTACCGCGCGGTAGAAAGCTTGGGGTTGCATCGGCTGCTCCATTGGGGTTGCGCGGCATGCTAGGTCGCGGGTCCCGGTGTGTCAAGGCGCGCTGCCCGGCGCGCGGGTGCGGCACTTGCAAGGGGTTCGTGCCTTGCGTACAATCGCGCACCCTGAACTTCCCTGGGCATCACCTGCCTTACGCAATGCAGCGGGCCGTTCCAGCCCCATGCAGCCATGCCAGCCAATACTCTTCCTATAAAGAGCTGGGTGAGCAGGATTAACGGAGATATACCCCATGTACGCAGTAATTGTTACCGGTGGCAAGCAGTACAAAGTCGCCGAAGGTGAATACCTGAAGGTCGAGAAACTGGAAATCGCCACTGGCGAATCCGTGACTTTCGATCGCGTTCTGCTGGTCGCCAATGGCGACGACGTGAACATCGGCGCTCCTGTCGTTGCTGGCGCCAAGGTTGTCGCTGAAGTCGTGTCGCAAGGCCGTCACGATAAAGTGCGCATCATCAAGTTCCGTCGCCGTAAGCACCACATGAAGCGTATGGGCCACCGCCAGTGGTTCACCGAGATCAAAATCACCGGTATTCAGGCTTAATCGCCTTAATCCCCAATCTTTGGAGAATTGAACCATGGCACACAAAAAAGCTGGTGGTAGTACCCGTAACGGTCGCGACTCAGAATCGAAACGCCTTGGCGTGAAGATGTATG
>JAQZAY010000257.1 GCA_029239415.1 Pseudomonas sp.
TTGAGGAACGCGCCGATCAGCCCTTCGCTTTCCGGGCGGATGCGGTTGGCCACCGGCGCGCCGATGCGCAGGTCGGTCTGGCCGCTGTAGCGATAGAGCAGCACGGCCAGGGCGGCGGTCATGGTCATGAACAGGGTCAGGCCACGTTCGGCATTAAAGGCACGGACCCGCGCGGCCAGCTCATCGCTGAGGTCGAAACGGAACAGTTCGCCACGATGACTCTGCACCGGCGGACGTGGGCGGTCGGATGGCAACTCCAGCAAAGGATGCTCGCGCCCCAGTTGAGCGGTCCAGTAGTCCAGTTGACGCTGGCGCTCGCCGGATTCCAGCCATTGGCGCTGCCAGACGCTGTAGTCCAGGTATTGCACCGGCAACGGCTCCAGCGGCGATTCGCGATCGTCGACGAAGGCTTCATACAGCGCGCTCAGCTCGCGGGCGAAAATGTCCATCGCCCAGCCTTCGGTGACGATGTGGTGCAGGGTCAGCACGAAGTAATGCTCATGCTCGGCGGTCTTGACCAGGCAGGCCCGCAGCAGTGGCCCGGTTTCCAGGTCGAAGGGTTCGTGGGCCTCGCTGTCGGCCAGTTGTCGGACCCGCTGCTGGCGCATGTCGGCGTCCAGCATCGAAAAATCCTTCCAGCCCATGCGCAGGCCCGTCTCACCGTGCACCTGTTGGCGAGGCACGCCATTGACGCTCGGGAATGTCGTGCGCAGGGTTTCGTGGCGCAGGATCAGGGCCTGCAAGGCCGCTTCGAAGCGCCCGACGTCGAGCACCCCGCGCAACCGCGCCATGCCGCCGACATTGTAGGCCGGGCTGTCCGGCTCCATTTGCCAGAGGAACCACATGCGCTGCTGGGAATAGGACAGCGGCACCGGTTGGCTGCGGTCGACTTTCTCGATCGGCGGCTGGCGGTTGGTCTGGCCGCTGGCCTGGATCAACCGCACCTGCTCAGCGAAGGCGCCCAGCTCGCTGGCCTCGAACAACGCGCGCAGCGGTAGCTCGACATCGCAGGCCTGGCGGGTGCGGGAGATGATCTGGGTTGCCAGCAACGAATGGCCGCCCAGGGCGAAAAAATCGTCGCGCAAGCCAACACGCTCCAATCCCAGCACGTCGCGCCAGATGCCGGCGATCCGCTGCTCGAGGGCGGTGGCCGGCTCGACGTGCTCGCGCAATTGCCACTGCGGCTCGGGCAAGGCGCGACGGTCGAGCTTGCCGCTTGGACTCAAGGGCATGACGTCCAGGCGCAGCAATTGCGCAGGCACCATGTAGTCGGGCAACTCGCCGACGAGGGCGTTTTTCAGGCGAGCAGCCTGGACGCTTTCATCCTCATCGACATCGACCGTGGTGTAGTAGCCGATCAATTGCGCGCCGGCCGCCGTGTCACGCACCAACACCGCTGCCTGGGCGACGCCCTCCTGGGCGAGCAGTCGCGCTTCGATTTCCTGTGGCTCGACCCGGAAACCGCGAAGCTTGACCTGCTGGTCGAGGCGGCCGAGGTATTCGATGACACCGTCGGCGCCCCAGCGCGCCCTGTCGCCGGTGCGGTACAGGCGCGCGCCGGCCGAGCCCAGCGGGTCGGCAATAAAACGCTCGGCCGTCAGCCCCGGTCGTCCAAGGTAACCCCGGGCCAGGCCGAGGCCACCGATACACAATTCGCCCGGCACGCCGACCGGCACTGGATTGAGGTCACTGTCGAGGATGCGGCACAGCACATTGGCCAGCGGACGGCCAATCGGCGAACGCTCGTCATCGGCCTCGCTGCAGTGCCAGTGCGTAACGTTGATGGCGGTTTCGGTCGGGCCATAGCGGTTGTGCAGTTGCGCCGCCGGCAGCTGCGCCAGCACCCGGTTGCGCAACTCGGCCGGCAACGCTTCGCCGCCGGAAAAGATCCGCCGCAAGCTCGTGCAGCGGGCGCTCAACGGTTCCTCGATGAACAGGCTGAGCAGCGGCGGTACAAAATGCAGCGTGGTCACGCCAAACCGTTCGACCAACTGCGCGATGCGGTGCGGGTCGCGGTGCTCGCCGGGCCCGGCCAGTACCAGTTGGCTGCCGCTGATCAGCGGCCAGAAGCACTCCCACACCGACACGTCGAAACTGATCGGCGCCTTTTGCATGAGCACGTCGGTTTCATCCAGCCCATAGGTGGCCTGCATCCATTGCAGGCGCTCGGCCAGGGCCGCGTGGGTGTTGCCGACGCCCTTCGGTTGACCGGTCGAACCGGAGGTGTAGATCACGTAAGCCAGATGCTCGCCATGTAAATGCAGCCCCGGCGGATTGCTCGGCCACTGCTCCAGATGCAGAGCGTCCATGGCGATGACACTGACACCTGCGCAGGCCGGCAAACGGTCCAGCAAAGCGGTTTGGGTCAGCAGCAGATCGACGCCACTGTCACGCAGCATGTAGGCCAGGCGCTCGGCCGGATAATCGACATCCAGCGGCACATAGGCGCCACCCGCCTTGATGATCGCCAACACGCCGACCAGCAACTGCGGCGAACGCTCGGCGGCAATCGCCACGCAGACGTCCGGGCCGACGCCCTTGTCCCGCAGGTAATGGGCCAGGCGATTGGCCTGGGTATGCAGCTCGGCGTAATCCAGCGCGCCTCCGTCCCACTGCAACGCGGTCCGTTGCGGGGTGCGGCGGGCCTGTTCGTTGAGCAATTCCGGCAGCCATTGGCTGGCCGGCTCGCAAGGCGCCGAGCCCCATGGCGCCTGTTGCGCGGATTCAGCGTCGCTCAACAGCTGCACGTCGCTGATCGCCTGTTGCGGGTTGCTGCAAACCGCCCGAAGCAAGCTGCAAAAGTGTTCGGCCAAGCGGGCGATAGTCGTCGCCTCGAACAACTCGTCAGCGTAATCGAACGACAGTGTCAGCCGTCCGTTGCGGTCCTCTTCGCTATGCAACTGCAAGTCGAACTTGGCTTCGCGGCTGTGCCACGGCAACTCATCGGCCAACAGTCCCGGCAGGCGCCGCAACGCGCCGAGGTCGCGCTGCTGATGGTTGAACATGACCTGGAACAGACCTTGTTCCCGCGCCTGGGGGAATGCTTCCAGCAATTGTTCGAAAGGCAGGTCCTGATGCGCCTGGGCGCCCAGCGTGGCTTCCCGGGCCTGGGCCAGCAGCGCGGCGAAGGGCTGGCGCGAATCGATTTGCGCGCGCAGCACCTGGGTGTTGATGAAGAAGCCGATCAGGCCCTGGGTTTCCCGGCGCGGGCGGTTGGCGTTGGGTACGCCGACGCGGATGTCGGACTGGCCGGTGTAGCGCTGCAGCAACGCCTGGAATGCTGCCAGCAAGAACATGAATGGCGTGGCGTCATGGGCCTGGGCCGTCTGGCGCAGGGCATCGCCGAGGTCCTTGTCCAGGCGCAAGCTGTGGCGCGCGGCGCTGCGCTGATGCAGGGCGCGGCGCGGATGATCGGTGCTCAGCGCCAGGGGCGGATGCTCATCGCCCAGTTGCTGTTTCCAATAGGCCAGTTGACGCTCGGCTTCACCTTGCGCGAGCCATTGGCGCTGCCAACTGCCGTAGTCGGCGTAGTGCAGCGGCAACGGCGCCAATTCGGCGACTTGCCCCTGGGAGGCTGCGGCGTAGAGCCGTGAGAACTCCTCGATCAGGACGTTCATTGACCAGCCATCGGCGATGATGTGGTGCATCGTCACCAGCAGTTGATGGTCGTCCTGATCCAGGCGCAACAAGGTGACCCGCAGCAGTGGGCCCTTTTCCAGATCGAAATGCGTGGCGGCTTCGTCTTCGCGGATCTGCCGCGCCCGCGCCTCGCGCTGGTCAGCAGGCAGGTCGCAAAGATCGATCACCTGAAGATCGAACTCGCCCGCCGGATCGATTTGCTGCAAGGCCACCCCATCACGCTCCAGGAACCGCGTGCGCAATGGTTCATGGCGTTCGACCAATTGCTGGAAGCTGGCGCGCAAGGCGTTTTCGTCCAGCTCGCCGCGCAGACGGATGGCGCCGGGAATGTTGTAGGCGCGGCTTGCCGGATCCAGCTGCCAGGTCAACCACAAGCGGTTTTGCGCCAGCGATTGCGGCAGCGGCTCGTGGCGTGGCAACCGGCTGATGGCGCCCTGGGCCTGGCCGCCGGCCTGCTGCAGGCTGGCCACCGCCGCGGCAAAAGCGTCGAGGGTCGGGGCTTCGAAGAGCAGGCGCAGATTGAGTTGCAGGCCGAGGGTTTCGTTCAGCCGCGCAATGACCTGGGTGGCGGCGATGGAATTGCCGCCCAGCAGGAAGAAATGATCGTCGTCCTGAACCTGGTCGACCTGTAACTGCTCGCACCAGATTTGGCCAATCAGCGTTTGCAGCTGTGATGAAGCGCCCGCCTCATGGGGGTGCTCCACGTCGACCGAGGGGAACAGCGCATAGCTGTCGAGGCTGCCGTCAGCCAGTCGTGCCCGGCACGCCGAACGCTGCAACTTGCCGCTCGAAGTCTTCGGCAACGCCCCCGGGTTGAGCAACACCACCACGCTCGGGGCTTGCTGGCAGGCATCGGCCACGGCCTGGCGAATCGCCTTGATCAAGGCCTCGGCCGGGAGAATTTTCTGCACGCTGCGGCTGATTTCCGCCGCAATCCCGATACCCTCTTCGCCGTCGTTATCGACCGCGAATGCAGCGACCCTTCCCTTGCGCACCACCTCGACTTCGCGTTCGACGGCTTGCTCGATGTCCTGTGGATAAAGGTTGTGGCCGCGGACGATGAGCAAGTCCTTCAGGCGCCCGGTGATGAACAGCTCGCCTTCGCGTACAAAGCCCAGGTCACCGGTGCGCAGCCAGGTGCGGCCGGCATGCTGGACGAACGTCTTGGCGCTGGCCTCGGGGTTGCGCCAGTAACCGTGGGCGATGCTCGGCCCGGCGGCCCAGACTTCGCCGACATGGTTGTCGGCCAGCGGCTGCAACGTGGCGGGTTCGACAATCAGTACCGCGTGGTCCGGCTGGCTCACGCCGCAACTCATCACCGCGCTGCCCTGCCCCGGCTCGGCACGGTTTTGCGCCAATGCCGCATCATCCATTCGCATCGCGGGAATGCCTCGGCCACGCGGGGTGCCGGCGACGAATAGGGTGGCTTCGGCCAAGCCATAGGAAGCCATGAAACTGTCCGGCGTGAAGCCGCACGAGGCAAATTTTTCGGCAAAGCGCTCCAGGCTGTCGAGGCGAATCGGTTCGGAGCCGGAATAGGCCACGCGCCAATGGCTCAAGTCGAGACGCTCCAGGGCCGACTCACTGACCCGCTCGCTGCACAGCCGGTAGGCGAAATCCGGGCCGCCACTGATGGTGCCGCCGTACTCGCTGATCGCTTCGAGCCAACGCAACGGTCGGGCGAGGAAATACGCCGGCGACATCAACACGCAGGGCACCCCGCTGAAGATCGGTTGCAGCAAACCGCCGATCAGGCCCATGTCGTGATACAGCGGCAGCCAGCTGACAATGACGTCGTCGGGATT
>JAQZAY010000258.1 GCA_029239415.1 Pseudomonas sp.
TCACGGTGCCATCAAAGTACTCGTTGACTTTAAACATGGGCGACTCCTGAGAAATAGGATGGAAAAAAGGCTGGCCAGTATGCCCAAGGCATCTGGCCCCGTCATCCGCTTTCAGGCGCCCACGGCGGGCAGGCTCAACGGTAGCAGTCGTGCTGTGTTGCGCGCATCCTCCAGCGCCCGGTGCTGCTGGCCGGCAAACTGCAGCCCGGCCAGCTGCAATGCGCCATTGAGCCCCAGCGGGCGCTGCAGGTGGCGTGCCTTGGCAAAGCGTTGCTTGAGGTTGATGTGCGGTACTTCGGCCAGCAGGCTGTGCAACCGATGCTGCTGCCATTCCTGCAGCAGTTGCTGGCGGTCGTAGTCGCCCCAGCTGACCCAGGCTTGCAGGTGCGCCTGGTGATGCCCCAGCCAGCGCTCGAACTTCGCCCACACCTCGGGCAGCGCCGCCGCGCTGTCGACGCTGGCCTGGCTGATGTGCGTCAGTTCCCGGCAGAAGGGCGTCAGTTGCGGGCGCCTGCGCGGCCGGACGAAGCGTTGGAAATGGTCGACTTCACGGCCTTCGCGGGTCACCAGGCTCGCGCCGATTTCAATGATTTCCATGTCTGTTACAGGCCAGCCACCGTCGTCGGTGGTAGCTTCCAGGTCGATCACCAGCCAATGGCCCATACAAGGTTCCCATGCAAAATGCTCAGGTGAGCGTAGCCAAAGTCAGCCAGCCTGCCATCGCGCCGGGATCTTCGTCAGCCGCTGGCATCCTGGTCGTGACCAGCATTACGTCGACGCTTGGACCGCAAGCGCCTGGGGCTGTTCAACGCCTGCGCCTTTGCTGGCTCCAGGCCTGAACCCTGGATGGAAGGGACGTCCTGACCGATCAGCAGCCACCGTGCGCCGATGCCCTGCGGCAATGCACCGAGGCATCGCGGATCATGAAGTTCACCAAGGTCGGCGAAACCCCCAGCTCCTTGGCAATATCCTTCTGCAGTACCCCATGCAGCCGGTACATCTCGAACGCATAGCGCGTGCGCTGCGGCAATTGCCCCAGCGCATCGGCGATATGTTCCAGGGTCGCCAGGTGGATATGCGTGGCTTCGAGCGGGGCGTCGTGCAGGACCACGTTCCGGCCTTCCTCTTCACTGCCCGAATGCCTGAGCTCCATGGCCTGCTTGCGGTAATGGTCGATCGCCAGGTTGCGCACGATCTGGAACAGGTAGCTGAGCTGGACCTTGAAGGAAGAGGTGATCTGCGGCGCGCAAGGCAGCCGGAAAAAGGCGTCCTGCACCACATCCTCGGCGCGGGAGCGACAGCCTGTGATGCGCGAGGCAATCTTGACGAGGATGCTCCGGTTCTCTACGAAGGCTTGCAGCAGTGGTGAATCACACTTACTTGTGAAGGGTTGTTCCGTCATTGGAAATCACCTGTCTTTTGTAGGAGAAAGGAAGTGACTCCTGTAGGTCGCTTCCTCAAACGGGCAACAACCTATTCTTAATGATAATTATTGTCAAACGCGAAAGATCTTCATTGTCTTCTGTGGCTCGACGCATGAGGTGACGTATGCGTATCAATGGTCTGTTGCACTTGATTTCCATTCGATTACCTACAACTATCAATGCAGACCCGGTAACAGGCCATCGAGCCTGCAGGAGCCTGCCCCGGCGCAGTTCGGTCAAGGAGCGAAAACAACTTTCCAACTGCCCAGGCCCGAGCCATGCCCAACAAGTCCATGCGGATTCTCATCGCCGACGAGCACCCCAGCCAGCTGTTGCAGCTGGAAAAGATGCTCAATGGCCTTGGCTATTACCGAATCGCCCCGGTGGAGTGCTTCGAGGACCTGCAGCGGCTGGTACAAGGCGCCTTGCAACCCTTCAACCTGCTCATCGGCAATATCGACCTGGCCACCCATGCTGGCGTCGACCTGGCGCGTTTCTGTCGCGTCAGCGCACAGATCCAGCATGCCTTGCTCTACCATTCCCAGCACCTGAAGGTCCCGAACGTGCCCGCCTCCGAGCGTCAGGCGGTCAGCATCAGCCTGCCCAAGGTGCCCGACAGCGAGGCGCTTGATTCATTCATGGCGATCATCGATGCGCCACTGCTGGTCGGGCAGGTGCCACTGCCGCCGGGCCTTGCGGATTCGCTCGGCTTTGCGCCGCGGCGGCGCTACCTGGCCGATACGCGGTTTTCCCGATCGTCCTGACAGTCCAGCGGCCATCGAAGGCTGGTTTTGATATCCTCTTGCGCTTTGCCGATCCGCGGACCGCTTCCAATGACTGTCATCGATTCCAACCGCCAGCCCCGGCTCACCCGTGGTGACCACCGGACCTTGAGCCTGGCGGCACTGGGCGGGGCGCTGGAGATCTACGACTTCATCATCTTCGTGTTCTTCGCCCTGACCCTGAGCCAACTGTTCTTTCCGCCCGAGATGCCCGAGTGGCTGCGCCTGCTGCAAAGCTTCGGCATCTTCGTCACCGGCTACCTGGCCCGGCCGCTGGGCGGGATCCTCATGGCGCACTTTGCCGACCACCTTGGGCGCAAGCGGGTGTTCAGCCTGAGCATCCTGATGATGGCCCTGCCATGCCTGCTGATCGGCCTGATGCCGACGTACGCCGATATCGGCTACGCCGCGCCGCTGATCCTGCTTGGCCTGCGCATCCTGCAGGGCGCGGCGGTGGGCGGCGAGGTGCCCAGCGCCTGGACCTTCGTGGCCGAGCACGTCCCGCCGGGGCGGCGCGGCTATGCCCTGGGCTTCCTGCAGGCGGGGCTGACCTTCGGCTACCTGCTCGGCGCGCTCACCGCTACGTTGCTGGCGCAGCTGTTCACGCCCCAGGAAATCCTCGACTACGCTTGGCGCTACCCGTTCCTGCTCGGCGGCGTGTTTGGCGTCATCGGCGTGTGGCTGCGCCGCTGGCTGAGCGAGACGCCGGTATTCCTCGCCCTGCGCGAGCGGCGCGAACAGCCAGTGGCCTTCCCGCTGCGCCAGGTGCTCGCCGAGCATCGCCGGGCGCTGATCCCGGCCGCCTTGCTGACCTGCGTGCTGACTTCGGCCGTGGTGGTGCTGGTGGTGATCACCCCGACCGTGATGCAGCAACGCTTTGGCATGAGCGCCGGGTATACCTTTGCCCTGAGCAGTGTCGGCATTGTCTTCCTCAACATCGGCTGCGTGCTGGCGGGCCTGCTGGTCGACCGCCTTGGCGCCTGGCGGGCGTTGATGATCTACAGCCTGCTGCTGCCGCTGGGGATCGGCGGGCTGTATGCCAGCCTGGTGGGGGAGTGGGGCTGGACCGGTGTTGCCTATGCGCTGGCCGGACTGTCCTGCGGCGTGGTCGGGGTGGTGCCTTCGGTGATGGTCGGGCTGTTCCCGGCCGAGATCCGGGTCTCGGGGATCTCGTTCACCTACAACGTTGCCTATGCCCTGTGGGCCAGTACTACGCCGCTGGCGCTGATCGCACTGATGCCATGGAGCCCGTGGGTGTGTGTCGGGTTCTGTCTGGCGATGGGTGTGGTGGGGGCGTTGACGGCGGGGTATTTCGGGCGTCGGGAGTTGGTCAGGGGCGAGGTAGGGATCGCGTGAGGGGTATGAGGTGCACGCCTTGAGGCTTGTGGCGCCGCGGATATCGAGCGCCGCCCGCGCGGCGCTCGATCTCAAGGGCGCTGCCCATCTCAAGGCTTACATATTCGGATACGTCGGCCCACCCGCGCCTTCCGGTGCCACCCAGGTGATGTTCTGGGCCGGGTCCTTGATGTCGCAGGTCTTGCAGTGGACGCAGTTCTGCGCGTTGATCTGGAAGCGCTTGGCGCCGTCTTCCTGGGTGATCACCTCGTACACGCCGGCCGGGCAATAGCGCTGGGCAGGCTCGTCGTACAGCGGCAGGTTGCTGGCGATCGGGATGCTCGGGTCGGTGAGCTTCAGGTGGCAGGGCTGTTCCTCTTCATGGTTGGTGCTGGAGAGGAATACCGAGCTGAGCTTGTCGAAGCTGAGCTTGCCGTCGGGCTTGGGGTAGTCGATTTTCGTCGAGTCGGCCGCCAGCTTGAGGCAGGCGTAGTCCGGCTTGGTGTCGCGCAGGGTGAACGGCAGCTTGCCGGAGAACCAGTTCTGGTCGACGTAGTTGAAGGCGCCACCCAGCAGAGGCCCGAACTTGTGCAGCGCGGCGCCGAAGTTGCGGCTGGCGAACAGCTCGTCATGCACCCAGCTGGCCTTGAACGACTCGACATAACCCGTCAGCAGGTCGCCACCCTCGCTGCCCGCAGCCAGGGCCTGGGCAATCGCTTCGGCGGCGAGCATGCCGGACTTCATGGCGGTGTGGCTGCCCTTGATCTTGGAGAAGTTCAGGGTGCCCAGGTCGCAACCGATCAGCGCGCCGCCGTTGAAGATCATCTTCGGCAACGAGTTGAAGCCGCCCTTGGCAATGGCCCGCGCGCCGTAGCTGATCCGCTTGCCGCCTTCGAGGTACTGGCTGATCACCGGATGATGCTTGAGGCGCTGGAATTCATCGAACGGCGACAGGTACGGGTTGGAGTAGGACAGGTCGACGATCAGGCCGACCACCACCTGGTTGTTTTCCAGGTGATACAGGAACGAGCCGCCGGTGTTCTCGTTGCCTACCACGTTGAGCGGCCAGCCAGCAGTGTGCACCACCAGGCCCTGTTCATGCCTGGCCGGGTCGATTTCCCAGATTTCCTTGAGGCCGATGCCGTAGTGCTGGGCGTCCGCGTCGCTGTCGAGGTTGAAACGGCGGATCAACTGCTTGCCGATATGGCCACGGCAGCCTTCGGCGAACAAGGTGTACTTGCCGCGCAGCTCCATGCCCGGGGTATACAGGCCATCCTTGGGATTGCCTTCGCGGTCCACGCCAAGGTCGCCGGTGACGATGCCGCGCACCACGCCGTCTTCATCGATCAGCGCTTCCTGGGCGGCGAAGCCTGGGTAGATTTCCACGCCCAGGTTCTCGGCCTGCTGGGCCAGCCAGCGGCACAGGTTGCCCAGCGAGATGATGTAGTTGCCGTGGTTGTGCATGGTCTTGGGCACGAACAGGTCAGGGACCTTGACCGAGCTGCCCTGGTCCTTGAGCACATAGATGTCGTCGCGCTTGACCTCGGTGTTGAGCGGGGCGCCCAGTTCCTTCCAGTCAGGAAACAGCTCGTTCAGGGCGCGTGCCTCGAACACGGCGCCGGAGAGAATGTGCGCACCGACCTCGGAGCCTTTCTCGACCACGCAGACGCTGATCTCGTTACCGGCTTCGGCGGCCTTCTGCTTGAGGCGGCAGGCGGCGGACAGGCCAGCCGGCCCGGCGCCGACAATGACCACGTCGAATTCCATGTATTCGCGTTCCACAGGTTCTCTCCTACTCAAGGCTCATCGCTGTTGCTGGGTCTGTTGGGTGTCGAGCGGTCACGTACAGCTGCGCTGGCTGTAGCTCTGAAGATGACGGACTACACCGCTTTGTCTTGGACG
>JAQZAY010000259.1 GCA_029239415.1 Pseudomonas sp.
CGGCACCTTGTTCGGGCCGGTCATGGTGCTGTGGTTCGTGGTGCTCGGCGCGCTGGGCATCCACGGCATCCTGCAGAGCCCGGAAGTGCTCAAGGCCGTCAATCCAGCCTGGGCCGTCCGCTTCTTCGTGGTCCATCCCGGCATGGGTGTGGCGATCCTCGGTGCGGTGGTGCTGGCGCTGACCGGCGCCGAAGCGCTGTACGCCGACATGGGGCACTTCGGTCGCCAGCCGATCGCCCGCGCCTGGTTCCTGCTGGTGCTGCCGGCGCTGGTGCTCAACTACTTCGGCCAGGGCGCCCTGCTGCTGCAGAACCCGGACGCTGCGCGCAATCCGTTCTACCTGCTGGCGCCGTCCTGGGCGCTGTTGCCACTGATCGGCCTGGCGACGCTGGCGACGGTGATCGCCTCGCAGGCGGTGATCTCGGGGGCATTCTCGCTGACCCAGCAAGCGATCCAGCTGGGCTATATCCCGCGCATGCAGGTGCAGCACACCTCCAGCGCCGAGCAGGGGCAGATCTACATCGGCGCGGTGAACTGGACCTTGATGGTGGGCGTGGTGCTGCTGGTGCTGGGCTTCGAGTCGTCCGGTGCCTTGGCCGCGGCCTATGGCGTCGCGGTGACTGGTACCATGCTGATGACCACATTGCTGGTGGCGGTGGTGATGCTGTTGCTGTGGAAGTGGCCACCGCTGCTGGCGGTGCCCGTGCTGCTCGGTTTTCTGGTGGTCGACGGGCTGTTCTTCGCCGCCAACCTGCCCAAGGTGCTGCAAGGTGGCGCCTTCCCGGTGATCGCCGGGATCGTGCTGTTCGTGCTGATGAGCACCTGGAAGCGCGGGCGGCAGATTCTCGTCGAGCGCATCGACGAAGGCTCGCTCCCGCTGCCGGTGTTCATCGCCAGCATCGCCGTGCAGCCGCCGCACCGAGTGGAGGGGACTGCGGTGTTCCTGACCGCTCGCGCCAATGCCGTGCCCCACGCGTTATTGCACAACCTGCTGCATAACCAGGTGCTGCACAGCCAGGTGGTGCTGTTGACGGTGATCAGCGAGGACCGCCCGCGCGTGCCGGAGGCCGAGCGCTTCGAAGTGCTGGCCCACGGCAATGGCTTCTTCCGCGTGCTGCTGCACTATGGGTTCATGGACGAGCCTGACGTGCCGGCAGCGCTGGCGCTGTGCCAGCGGGACGACCTGGACTTCAGCCCCATGCGCACCACCTACTTCCTCAGCCGTGAAACGGTGGTGGTGTCCCGCCTGGAAGGCATGGCGCGCTGGCGCGGTACCTTGTTCGCCTTCCTGCTGAAGAACGCCAACGGTACCTTGCGCTTCTTCAAGCTGCCGTTGAACCGGGTGATCGAGCTGGGTACCCAAGTGGAGATCTGAAGCCGATCTCCACCGGCCAGCGGCCTTGGCTCAGGGCTGCCTGGCCGCGTCGGCCTTGCCCTGGCGGGCGTCGATCTCGCCGGTCAGGCGCTTGGCCAGTGCCGGATAGTTCTCGTCGAAGTGGTGTCCGCCTGGCAGCTTGACCCGTTCGCCCACGGCAGTGCTGTCGGTGCAGCCACTCTCGTCGGCTTCCTCCTCGCCATAGAGGCACACCACCTTGTCTGCTGGCAGGCGCGCCATGTCCGGGCCGGTAGGCGCTTCCTGGCCTTCCTTGCCCAGCCACCCCTCGACCTCGATCTCGAAGCTGCCGCTGCGGGCGAAGGCGAGCAGGATGATGGCGTCGACGCGCTGCTGGTCTTCGGCCGGCAAGCGGTTGTAGATCGCTGGCAGGACGTCGGCACCGAACGAATAGCCGGTCAGCACGAAGCGCTTGGTGCCCCACTTGTGGCGATAGTGCTGCATCAGCTCCACCAGGTCGGTGGCGCTCTGCTCGGGCGTCTTGTGCTGCCAGTAGTAGCGCAGGGTATCGATGCCCACCACCGGATAGCCGAGCTTGGCCATTTCCCCGGCCACATCGCGGTCCAGGTCGCGCCAGCCGCCATCCCCGGACAGGAACAGCGTGACGGTGTCGCTGGCCTGGCCGGCGGGCACCTCGACCACCGGGATGCTCAGGGCAGTGCCGTCCGGACCGACCAGGGCCTGGGTCAGCTGGTTCTTGAGCACCTGCGGCACGTGGATGTCGTAGTCGCTGATGCTGGTATCGGCATTGGACTGGTTGCGCACGAAGGCCGCGCTGGCGTCGTCCGGGTTGTCGTTCCAGGCCACGCTCCAGTGGCCGTGGGCGGCCGAAGCGGGCAGGGCCTGCGAGCAGCCTGGCTGTTCGGTCTTGAAGTCCACCGAGATTGCGTGGGCCTTATCGTCGTTCTGGCCGGCCAGCCAGCGCCAGGCCTCGCTGGCGCCCGCGCCGATACCGGCAACCAGGGTAGGGGGGGCAGACAGCGCGCCGAGGGCGTCGGTCATGGCCGTGTGCTGGGCCGTGCAGTCCGTGTCCGGCAGCACCACCTGGACCAGTTGCGCACTGGCTGCCTGGCTCAGGTCGAGCAGTTGCCGTTCGGTCAGCCCTTGGCCTGCCGGCACACCAATGGCCACGCGGGCCTTGGTCTGGCCAGCCGGGGTGACCTTGATCAGGTCGCCACCCTGGCCCAACGCCAAGTGCTCCAGCCGCGGCGCGGGCGCCGGGCGTGTCCAGAACCAGAAACCTGCCGCCGCAATGGCCACCAGCAGTACACACAGCAGAGACAGTCGAGAGCGTCGAGTCATCAGCGTTTCACCAATCCAGTCAGGCCGCCCGCGATCAGGGCGGCAGTGTCGGCCAGGGCCACCAAGGGGTCCAATCCGGCGGGAACGGCCATGTAGCGCGGCTCCCAATCGGGCTGGAACTTGTCCTTGAAACGGCGCAGGCCTTGGAAGTTGTACAGGTGCTCGCCGCGGCGGAACACCATCGAGCCCAGGCGTTGGGTCAGCGGCGCGCCCCGGCGCGGTTGCAGGCCGGACAGGGGCACCATCCCCAGGCTGAAGCGCTGATAGCCCTCGGCCTTGTAGTGCAGGATCAGCCCCAGCATCATGAATTCCATGGTCAGCTTCGGCGCTTCGGGATGGGCGCGCATCAGGTCCAGGCTGGCCAGTTCCTTGCTGTGGGTTTCCAGCAGGTTGGCGAACGCCACCGGTCGACCCTGGAAGCGAATCAGGGCGATGCGGAAGTAACGCAGGTACTCGGGGCTGAAGCGGCCCAGGGAGAAGCCTTTCTCGCGTACGTTCTTGTTGCCCAGCCAGGCATCGGAAATCACCTTGAGCTCATCCAGTGGCGCCTTGCCGGGTTCGTGGATCTCCAGGCTCAGGCCGTCGCGTCCACCTCGGTTCCAGGTGTAGCGCAGGTCTTTCATTTCCTTGCCCTTGGCGTCGAGGTCGAACGTGGACAAATCGACCCGGGCTTCTTCGCCAAGCTTGATCGCGGTCAGGCCGATGTCCATGTAGAACGGCAAGTTCTCGGCACGAACCTGGTAGAACACCGGGCGCGCATGGTGCACGTCGCACAGGTCACGGAACTGCCAGATCATTTCGGCACGCTCCTGGGGCGGGCCGATCGGATCGTACAGGGCCACCAGGCTGCGTCCGCGACGCGCGTACATCAGGAAGGCGTTGTCGCTGGGATGGAACAGCAGGGCCTTGTCGCCGGTCAGGGCCAGGCCACCGTCCGGCTGGTCGGAGGCTTGCAGGATGCGGTGGGCGCGATCGAGCTCCTGCTCGGGTGGCAGATGGATCATCGGTCGTGCCGTGCGCAGCAGCCAGGTGAGAGTGACGAACACCAGCAGCACCGCACTGCCCAGGGCCGCGCGCAGGGCGCGTGGCGCATCGGCGTCGAGGGTGAACTGCCACCACAGTTCGCGATCGTAGGGCACGTCTTCGAAGGCGAACAGCAGCAGCCAGATCGACGCACCGATGACGCAGGCACTGGCCACCAGGTAGACCGGCGAGAAAGGCAGCTCGAGCAGGCGGCTGGGCCGGTAGAACGAACGCCGGAACACCGCCAGCAGGGCCGCGGTGACGGTCAGGATGCTGGCCTCTTCCCAGTCGAAGCCCTTGAGCAGCGAGAGCACGGCGCCTACCAGCAGCAGTACGGTGGTCAGCAGCCAGGCCGCCGACAGGCGTCGGCGCAGCCCCTGGGCCAGCAGCAGGCACAACACACCGACCAGGCTGGCGCCGAAGTGCGAGGCATCGATCAGCCGATGCGGGATCAGAAAGCCCATGTGCTCCAGGCGGGTGTCGATCTCCGGCGTGGCGCCGGAGAACAGCAGTACCACACCCGACAGGAACACCAAGATCGCCAGGACTGGCGCCGCCAGCCCCGAGGCGGCCTTGAGGGCTTGCTGGGCGAACAGCAGGCGACGCGCCTCGCTGGCCAGCAGCACGGCACAGGCGACCAACAAGGGTAGCACCACGTAGATCAGCCGGTACAGCAGCAAGGCGGCTGCCAGGGGCGCGGCACCGAGCTGGTCGGCGAAGGCCGCGAGCAGGATCGCCTCGAACACGCCGACGCCGCCGGGCACGTGGCTGAGCACGCCAGCTGCGAGTGCCAGCAGGTAGACCAGCACGAAAGCGCCGAACGGTGGGGCTTCGGGCAGCAGCAGGTAGAGCACGGTGGCGGCCGCCAACACGTCCAGGGCGGTGATCAGCAGTTGCAGGGCAGCCAGGCGTGGCGCGGGCAGGCGCAGGGTATGACGCTTGACCTGCACCAGCAGGTTATCGGCCAAGGGCTGCTCCGCCAGGCGACGACGGTACAGGCCGATGGCCAATGCCGCGCACAGCACCAGGGTGCCCGTGGCGAGCGCAGCCAGCACGCCAGTCGGCAGGCGCAGGGCTGTCGAGGCTGCCGGCAGGTCGCTCAGCAGCGCCACAGCGGCCAGGGGCGGCAGTGCGCACCCGAGCGACAAGCTGGCGAACACGGTCATCCGGGCCACTTCGCCGGCTCCCAGCCCGTGACGGGCATACAGGCGATAGCGAACCGACCCGCCCGACAGCATCGACAGCCCTACGGCGTTACCGACGGCGAAGGCGCAGAACCCGCCCATCATCCAGGTTCCGAGCGGCAGCGTGGCAGTGGCGTAGCGGCTGGCCGACCATTCGTAGCCGAGCAGGATCACGAACCCGGCCGCCGTGGCCAGCAAGGCGCCGGACAAGGACGAGGCCGGCACCTCGGTGACGGCGTCGCGCAAGGCATTCAAGTCCAGCTCGCTGAGCAGATGCCAGCAGGCCAGCAGGGCAATCGCGAACAGGACCAGGGTCACTCCCAGGCCGATCGGTTGCCGGTAACGGCTGAGCCGATCCAGCCACGGCAGGCGTTGGGCAGCGGCAGGCAACGCGGCCGTGACCGGGGAGGGGGTATCGGATGCCGGCGTGTTCATGTCATACCCCACGCGGCACGGTGGAGGCAAAAGCGGAGTGCGGCCAAGTGAAAATCCCTTTGGAAAACGTGTCCTGATAGTACTCTGTGGCA
>JAQZAY010000260.1 GCA_029239415.1 Pseudomonas sp.
GTCTGGGTGGTCGAGACGTTGATGTTCTCGATCAGCGATGCCTTGCGCATCACCCGGAAGTTCTCGCGAACCCGGTCGAACACGACGATGGTGTCGTTGAGCGAGTAACCGATGATCGCCAGCACCGCCGCCAGCACCGTCAGGTCGAAGGTGATCTGGAAGAACGACAGGATCCCCAGGGTGACGACCACGTCGTGCACCAGCGAGACGATCGCCCCGACCGCGAACTTCCACTGGAAGCGGAAGGCCAGGTAGATGAGGATGCCGCCCAGCGCCAGGAGCATGCCGAGGCCGCCCTGGTCGCGCAGTTCTTCACCCACCTGCGGGCCGACGAACTCGACACGCTTGACCACGGCCGGGTTGTCGCCACCGGCCTGTTGCAGCGCCTCGGCCACGCGGGTACCCAGCAGCGGGTCGTCGCCCGGCATGCGCACCAGCAGGTCGGTGGTGGCGCCGAAGCTCTGCACCACGGCGTCGTGGAAGCCCGCCTGGGTCAGCTCGGTTCGCACGGCCTGCAGGTCCGCAGGACGCTCGTAGGTCAGTTCGATCAGCGTACCGCCGGTGAAGTCCAGGCCCATGTTCAGGCCCTTCTGCCACCAGCTGAACAGCGCCAGCACGGTAAGAAGCACGGTAACGGCGAACGCGATATTGCGCACGCCCATGAAGTTGATGGTACGTAACATGGCAGCCCCTTAAACCCACAGCTTCTTGATGTCACGCCCACCACAGGTCATGTTGACCATAGCGCGGGTCACCATGACGGCGGTGAACATCGAGGTGAAAATCCCGAGGGACATGGTAACCGCGAAGCCCTTGACCGGGCCGGTACCCATCGCGAACAGGATGCCACCGACCAGCAGGCTGGTCAGGTTGGCGTCGATGATCGCCGTGTACGCACGGTTGAAGCCTTCGTGGATGGCGCGCTGCACCGACATGCCCGCGGCGATTTCCTCGCGGATCCGCGAGAAGATCAGCACGTTGGCGTCGACCGCCATGCCCATGGTCAGCACGATACCGGCGATGCCCGGCAGGGTCAGCGTCGCGCCCAGCAGCGACATCAGCGCCAGCAGCAGCACCATGTTGCCTGCCAGGGCGACGGTGGCGATCACGCCAAAGGCACGGTAGATGGCGATGATGAACAGCGAGACGAACAACATGCCCCACAGCGACGCATCGATGCCCTTGGTGATGTTGTCGGCGCCCAGGCTCGGGCCAATGGTGCGTTCTTCGGCGAAGTACATCGGCGCTGCCAGGCCACCGGCACGCAGCAGCAGGGCAAGCTCGGACGACTCGCCCTGGCCGTCGAGGCCGGTGATGCGGAACTGGCTGCCCAGCGGCGACTGGATGGTCGCCAGGCTGATGATCTGTTTCTCTTCCTTGAAGCTCTGGATCGCGACGTCTTTCTCGACGCCGTTGACCATTTGCTTCTCGTAGCGGGTGACTGGCTTCTGCTCGATGAAGATCACCGCCATGCTGCGCCCGACGTTGCTGCGCGTGGCGCGGCTCATCAGCTCGCCGCCATGGCCATCGAGGCGAATGTTCACCTGCGCACGGCCGTGCTCGTCGAAGCCCGCCTGGGCATCGGTCACCTGGTCGCCGGTGATGATCAGGCCACGCTCGACGGCAGCCGAACGAGCGCCATCACGGAACTCGAACACCTCGGTGGTCGCCTTGGAGGCACCGGGCTCGGCACCGAAGCGGAATTCGAGGTTGGCGGTCTTGCCGAGAATGCGCTTGGCTTCGGCGGTGTCCTGCACGCCTGGCAGCTCGACCACGATACGGTTGGCGCCCTGGCGCTGGACCAGCGGCTCGGCCACGCCCAGTTCGTTGACCCGGTTGCGCACGGTGGTCAGGTTCTGCTTGATCGAGTACTCGCGGATCTCCGCGACTTTGGCCGGCGTGATCGCCAGGCGCAGGACGGCCAGCTCGTTGCGCTCGCTGGTGGTCAGGTCGAAATCGTTGAAATTCTTGCGGATCAGGGCACGTGCCTGCTCGCGGGTCGCGTCATCGGAGAAGCCCAGCATGATGCCGCCATCCTGCTGGGGCAGGCTGCGGTAGCGGACACGCTCCTTGCGCAACAGGGTCTTGACCTCGCCTTCGTAGACCTTCATGCGCGCGCTCATGGCCTTGTCCATGTCGACTTCCAGCAGGAAGTGCACGCCACCGGACAGGTCCAGGCCCAGCTTCATGGGGCTTGCGCCCAGGTCGCGCAGCCACTCGGGAGTGGTAGGCGCCAGGTTCAGGGCCACGACGTAGTCATCGCCCAGGGCTTTGCGCGCCACGTCCTTGGCTGGCAGCTGGTCTTCCTGCTTGGCCAGGCGCATCAGCGCGCCCTTGCCCTGCTCGCCCAGGCTGGCGCCCTTGACGGCGATGCCGGCATCGGTCAGCGCCTTGCTGACACGGTCGAGATCGGCCTGGTTGACCTGCAGCGCCGTGCTGGCACCGCTGATCTGGACCGCCGGGTCGTCAGGGTAGAGGTTGGGTGCGGAATAAATAAAACCGATCGCCAGCACAGCCAGGATCAGCAGGTATTTCCACAGAGGGTATTTGTTCAGCATCACGCCGCCCGTTCAAGACGCGGGGCGCGTTGCGCGCCCCGACGATGGGTAGAAATCAGTAACTCAGATAGCCTTGAGCGTACCTTTTGGCAGGGTCGCGGCAATGGCGCCCTTCTGGAACTTCAGCTCGACGGTGTCGGACACTTCCAGTACCACGAAATCATCGGCAACCTTGACGATCTTGCCGGCGATACCGCCGTTGGTGACAACTTCGTCGCCCTTTTGCAGGTTGCTCAGCAGATTCTTCTGCTCTTTGGCGCGCTTGGCCTGTGGACGCCAGATCATCAGGTAGAAGATGACCAGGAAGCCGACCAGGAAGATCCACTCGAAGCCGGTACCGGCAGGGCCGGCGGCAGGGGCAGCAGCGTCCGCGTACGCGGCGGGAATCAGAAAGCTCATGTGGCACTCCAGTTGCTAAGTTGCAATGTTTTGACTAGACGAAAAAGCATTAGTCCAAGGGCGGCACGGGCAGCCCGCGCTTGGCGTAGAAGGCATCGACAAAGGCGGCCAATTTACCCTGTTGAATAGCCTCGCGCAAACCAGCCATCAGCAGCTGGTAATGCCGCAAGTTATGGATCGTATTCAACATGGCGCCCAGCATTTCGCCGCACTTGTCCAGGTGATGGAGATAAGCGCGGGAGAAGTTCTGGCAGGTATAGCAATCGCATGTAGGATCCAGCGGCGAGTCATCGTGACGATGGAACGCGTTGCGGATCTTGATCACGCCGGTATCGATGAACAGATGGCCGTTGCGCGCATTGCGCGTCGGCATCACGCAATCGAACATGTCGACGCCGCGGCGCACACCCTCGACGAGATCCTCGGGTTTGCCTACCCCCATAAGGTAACGAGGTTTGTCAGCAGGCATCTGGCCTGGCAAGTAGTCGAGCACCTTGATCATTTCGTGCTTGGGCTCGCCCACCGACAACCCACCGATGGCCAGGCCATCGAAGCCGATCTTGTCCAGGCCCTCGAGCGAGCGCATGCGCAGGTCCTGGTGCATGCCGCCCTGGACGATGCCGAACAGCGCCGCGGTGTTGTCGCCGTGGGCGTTCTTCGAGCGTTGCGCCCAGCGCAGCGACAGTTCCATCGACACCCGCGCGACGTCTTCGTCGGCCGGGTACGGGGTGCACTCGTCGAAGATCATCACCACGTCCGAGCCCAGGTCGCGCTGGACCTGCATCGACTCCTCCGGGCCCATGAACACCTTGGAGCCGTCGACCGGCGAGGCGAAGGTCACGCCCTCCTCCTTGATCTTGCGCATGGCGCCCAGGCTGAACACCTGGAAGCCGCCCGAGTCGGTGAGGATCGGGCCTTTCCACTGCATGAAGTCGTGCAGGTCGCCGTGGGCCTTGATGACCTCGGTGCCAGGGCGCAGCCACAGGTGGAAGGTGTTGCCCAGGATCATGTGCGCGCCGATGGCCTCGACGTCGCGCGGCAGCATGCCCTTGACCGTGCCATAGGTGCCGACCGGCATGAACGCCGGCGTCTCGACCACGCCACGGGGGAAGGTCAGCCGCCCGCGACGGGCCTTGCCATCGGTAGCCAGCAGTTCGAAGGACATACGACAGGTGCGACTCATGCTTGATCCTCGGGGCCACGCGGCGCCGGATTGCGGGTGATGAACATGGCATCACCGTAACTGAAGAAGCGGTACCCGTTGTCGACCGCCGCCGCATAGGCGGCCATGGTCTCGGGGTAGCCGGCGAACGCCGAGACCAGCATCAGCAGCGTGGACTCGGGCAGGTGGAAGTTGGTGACCAGGGCATCGACCACATGGAACGGCCGGCCCGGGAAGATGAAGATGTCGGTATCGCCGCTGAACGCCTTGAGCACGCCATCGCGCGCCGCGCTTTCCAGCGAGCGCACGCTGGTGGTGCCCACCGCCACCACTCGCCCGCCGCGCGCACGGCAGGCGGCCACGGCGTCGACCACGTCCTGGCTCACTTCGAGCCACTCTTTATGCATGTGGTGGTCTTCGATGCGCTCCACGCGCACCGGCTGGAAGGTGCCCGCGCCCACGTGCAGGGTGACGAAGGCGCGCTCGACGCCCTTGGCCGCGATCTTCTCGAGCAGCGCATCGTCGAAGTGCAGGCCCGCGGTCGGGGCGGCCACCGCCCCGGCGCGCTCGGCGTAGACGGTCTGGTAGCGCTCACGGTCGGCGCCCTCGTCCGGGCGGTCGATATAGGGCGGCAGCGGCATGTGCCCGACGCGGTCGAGCAGGCCCAGCACCTCCTCGGCGAAGCGCAGCTCGAACAGCGTCTCGTGGCGCGCCACCATCTCGGCCTCGCCGCCGCCGTCGATCAGCAGCAGCGTACCCGGCTTGGGCGCCTTGCTCGAGCGCACGTGGGCCAGCACGCGATGACTGTCCAGCACCCGCTCCACCAGGATCTCCAGCTTGCCGCCGGAGGCCTTCTGGCCAAACAGGCGTGCCGGGATGACCCGGGTGTTGTTGAACACCATCAGGTCGCCGGGGCGCAGGAAATCCAGCAGATCGGTGAATTGCCGGTGTGCGAGCGCGCCGCTGGGCCCATCGAGGGTCAGCAAGCGGCTGCTGTGGCGCTCGGCCAGCGGATGGCGAGCGATCAGGGAATCGGGGAGCTCAAATGAGAAATCAGCGACGCGCATGATGGTGTTCGGTTCGACAGGGCCGGAAAGTTTAGCCCAACGAGCGAAAATTCACCATGAAACCCGATTGACCGCACCCAAGCGGCTCTTTATACTCCGCCGCCATAAGCCCTGATGGCGGAATTGGTAGACGCGGCGGATTCAAAATCCGTTTTCGAAAGGAGTGGGAGTTCGAGTCTCCCTCGGGGCACCACATAGCAGTATCT
>JAQZAY010000261.1 GCA_029239415.1 Pseudomonas sp.
GTGGAGGAGCCGTCCATGATGCTCAAGCCGGCTCCACCACCCGACACGTCGTAGTCGAACCGGACGATTAGCTCATGGTTTCCGGGTGTGACCTCAAAGAAGCGCCCATCGACCAAGCGCTCCTTGTCCAGGCGCTCAGCCATGAGCAGCCGGTCGTTGGGAAATGGCGTCGACAAATCGACCCAGGCCATCTGCGGATCGGCTGTCGTGATCGGAGTCTGGCAGCCAGCAACGATGCTAGCGGCGAGTAACAGCGCCAACCTGCTCATGCCGAATGCTCCAAGGTCGATGTCTTCAGCATAGTGCCAACCGCAAAGGGTGGCTGCTGTTCCATTACATCTCCCTCAAGCAATCTGACGGCGTTTCAAAGCCTTCACATGCGATAAGCCGTGATTATTTCATGTCACAAACAGCTTGTATGCTTGCTAGAAATCTTGGAAAATTAGTACGTAATTACATAGTACGTACCACAGTACAAAATCGTCGGAGAGACAGGCATGGCCCGGGGCGGGATCAACAAGGTCGTAGTGCAGAAGGCCCGTCAGGCGCTATTGGCCCGGGGAGAGCATCCCAGCATCGATGCGATCCGCATCGAGCTGGGCAATACAGGCTCGAAAACCACGATCCACCGATATCTCAAGGAGCTGGAAGAGCAGGCCGCTCCGCTCGCAACAGCGAGCATCAGCGAGCAGCTGAGCAGCCTGGTGGCGCAGTTGGCCGGTCAGCTCGAAGAAGAAGGGCAGGCACGGATCGATGCGGCACAGGCCGAACTGGACCGCCAGCGCGAGCAATGGCAGGCGCAATTGCACATTGCTCAGCAAGCGCTTGAGGCCGCGCACCAGGAGCACCAGGCGCAAGCCGACAGCCTGGCCGCCCAGGCATCCGAGCTCGCCAGTACCCGTGCCACGCTGCAGGCCGAGCAGTTGCGTACTGCCAGCCTGAGCCAGGCCAAGGACGAACTGCATGTGCGCCTGGCAGACAAGGAAGAACAGGTGCGCTCCCTCGAGGACAAGCATCGGCACGCGCGCGATGCGCTGGAGCACTACCGCAGCGCCAGCCGCGAGCAGCGTGAACAAGAGCAGCGTCGTCATGAGTCCCAGGTCCAGCAATTGCAAGTCGAACTGCGCCAGGTGCAGCAGGGACTGGTCGTCAAGCAGGACGAACTCACGCGCCTGCACCGAGACAATGAGCGACTGGTGGTCGAGGCGCAGCAACGCGACCGCGAGATACGCCAGCGCCAGGCCTATCTCGAGCAGCGCGACGATCAGATCCAGGGGCTGACCACTGCCATGGCCCAGCTGCAGGGTGCTCGTGACGAACTGCTGCGCCAGCTTGGCGAAAGCCGTGCGCAACAGGATGCCCAGCGCAGGCAGCTAGAGGCGTATCAGGCTCGGCTCGAACGCCTGCAGGGCGAACTGGATGCCAGTGTCGAAGCGCTGAAGACGTGCAGCGAGGGGCTGTCCGAGTCTGTCCCTGACAAATAGATCAAACTCTGCTGGCCTGCCGCTTTCCTATTTCATGCAGCACAGGCAAATCGCCCCGCATTTCTGGGCGATCCATCGGCAGAGGAGGCAACATGCACAATCGACACCCAGATGCTGAAGACCGCAAGGACCAGGGCCCGCATTCTTCCGACGAGGCCACCAAGGGCAATGACCTGGGATTCGACCCGGACTCACCCGACCTCGAAGATCCCCAGGTCGACCCCACGGGCCCTGCGAAGCCGCCCCTGGATGACGACGCCTGATTCTGGGCGTCCGCCAGAAACACCAAGGCCCCGCAGATGCGGGGCCTTGTCGTTACTCAAGAGCGGTTTCAGCCTTCGAGTCTTTTCGCTTCATCGGCACCCGAGGAAGACAGCTTGATCGGGTAGGTGATGCTGACCGCGTTGTCGGCATCGACGCTCACACTACCGTCATGGATCAAGCCCTGTTCCTGTAAGGTCTGCAGCATGTCCGCCACGGCTTTCTCGCCGCGGTAGTTGTCGAGCACTTCCTTGCCCAGGCCGTGGGGATGGGCGTGGTAGAGGCGGGTCAAGACTTCTTTGCGCAGTTCGTCGTTACTCATGGGGGCCTCGCTTGTGTACTACGGTGATCACTTGCCGTGCTTGGCCTGCAGCTGCTTGGCATGTTGCAGGTGCTGCTCGAGGGTCGGCAGTTTTTCAGCGGCGAAGGCTTTCAGCTCGGCCTTGTCGGACGAATTGGCTTCCTTCTTGTACAGCTCGACTGCTTTTTCGTGAGCATCGACCTGGTTGTTGATGTAGGACTTGTCGAACGACTCTTCACGCCACTCCAGAATCACCTTCTTGACCTTGTCGGTCAGCGCTGCCTCGTCTGGCGGGGTGATGTCGTTTTTCTTCGCCAGGGCACCGAGTTGCTGGTTGGCCGCCGTGTGGTCGGTCACCATTTGCTTGGCGAACTTCTGGATCTCGGCGTCCTTGCTCTTTTCCTGTGCCAGGTTACCGGTTACCACTTCAGCGATACCGGCTTCGGTCGCGGCATCCACGAAGTCATCGGACGTGGCGGCCATCGCTTGAAGAGATCCGACACCCAGCACGAACGAAAGGCCCAGTTGCTTGAGGAACAGATTATTCATGGCGTACTCCTTTGAGAGGCGCGACGTCAGTGTCGCGTACTGTTGAGCGCTGACGATGCCGAAAGGTTTGATTTTTTTTCGAAAGCATCAGCAAAGAACGTCGCCAGGCACTCCGCACGCCCGGCGCCGAACCGGCATTCGGGTTGAACAAAGCCCCCCGCCAAGGCTCACACCCATATGGACCGCACAAGGAGCCCGAGCATGAGCATCGACCGCAGTATCCCCGAGCTTACGGCCTGGTACGCCCAATACGACGACGTGAGCTACCGCAGCGAATCGCCCGATGCCTATCACCACGAGCTGGTGCGCACCGCCGAGGCCCTGCGTGACGACGGCGTCATCGACTGGGACGACTGGCTCGCGCTCAAGGCCCTGGCCGACGACGCGCATGTCAACGCACTGGCCGAGGCGGTGCAGGCGCATGTCAATGACCCGGACGCCTGAGGGTCGATGTCGATGAAAGCCCTGAAGATCGCCACGTTCAACATCAACGGCATTCGCAGCCGCCTGCCGGGGCTGCTTGACTGGCTGGCCCGCGAACAGCCCGACATCGCTTGCCTGCAGGAACTGAAGGCCCCGGACAAGGATTTTCCACGCCAGGCCATCGAAGAGGCGGGCTACGGCTGCCTGTACCACGGCCAGGTCTCCTGGAATGGCGTGGCCATCCTGGCCAAGGACAGCGAGCCGCTGGAAATCCGCCGGGGCTTGCCAGGCATGGAGGATGACCCGCAGAGCCGCTACCTGGAGGCCGCGGTGCATGGCCTGCATGTCGCATGCCTGTACTTGCCCAATGGCAACCCGCAACCGGGGCCCAAGTTCGACTACAAGCTGCGCTGGTTCGAGTGCCTGATCCAGCACGCCCAGGGCCTGCATGACAGCGACCATCCCGTGGTCATGGCTGGCGACTACAATGTGGTGCCGACCGACTTCGACATCTACGACACGCGCTCATGGCTCAAGGATGCGCTGCTGCAGCCCGAATCCCGGGCCTGCTACCAGCGACTGCTCGACCAGGGCTGGGTGGACGCCATTCGCCACCTGCATCCCGAGGAGCGGGTCTACACGTTCTGGGACTATTTTCGCAAGCATTGGGAGCGCAACGCTGGGTTGCGGATCGACCACCTGTTGCTCAACCCAGCG
Organism: Pseudomonas sp.; assembly: GCA_029239415.1. Next base: position 3,736 of record JAQZAY010000261.1, read on the forward strand.
TGTGCGCCGTATCTCAAGGCCGCCGGTGTCGATGCCTGGGTCCGTAACGAGGCGCATGCCAGCGACCATGCCCCGGCCTGGATCCAGACAGCCACACGCAAGCACCGGTGAAACTCCCGTCACTGGCGTCCTGAGCGGGGACACCAGCGAGCCAACAGGTCGATTTCATGTCTACGACAGGTAACGGAACGCCCCACAAGGATGACACTGCGGCGCTGTCGCTGCTGCGTGACGAGGGCCGGCCTTCGCTGTTCGCCTTGACGGTCAGCTTCATGACAGTGGTCATGCTGGTGTTCGTGCTGGTGGAGGGATGGCGGGTATGGCGCGATTACCGCCATGCCTATGCCACCGCTCAGGATACGGTTACCAACCTGGCACGAGCCACGGCCCAGCACGCCGAGGATGCCATCCGCCAGGTCGATGCGATTACCGCGGCATTGGCCGAGCGAATCGAGGGCGATGGCTTCGCCAATCTCGACCGCCCACGTCTGCATGCCTTGCTCGCCCAGCAGGCAGCCATCATGCCGCAGCTGCATGGGCTGTTCGTCTTTGGTGCCGATGGCAGCTGGCTCGTCACCGATGATTCGGCCACGCCCCCCAAGGCCAATAACGCCGACCGTAGCTATTTCATCTATCACCAACGGCATACCGACCGGCAGGTGCACATTGGCTCGGTGGTCAATAGCCGCACTTCGAGGGACCTGGTCATTCCCATCTCGAGGCGCCTGGAGTACCCCGATGGCAGTTTTGCCGGCGTCTTGCTGGGCACCATCAAGGTCGACTGGTTCGTGCGCTTCTACGGCGCGTTCAAGATCGACCAGCGCGGGGCCCTGGTACTGGCCAAGCGTGACGGGACGATACTGGTGCGGCGGCCGTTCGTGCGGGAGGTGGTCGGGAGCAGCCTGGCCGACAGCGAGATTTTCCGCAATCACCTGCCATACGCCGATGAAGGGATGGCCGAGACCGTGGCACTGGTCGACAACACCCCCCGGCTGTATGGCTACAATGCGCTGAGCAGCTATCCGCTGGTGGCCGAGGCCGGCCTGTCGCGCGAGTCTATCTTCATGCTCTGGCGTCATGACCTCATCAAGAGTGTCATCATCCTGCTGCTGTTGCTGGTTGGCCTGTCAGGCTTTGGCCTGGTGGTGCTGCGCCAGGTGCGCGAGCGCATGGCCATGGAGCAGGCCTTGCATCGCGCGCACCGCACGCTCAGGGACCTGGCCATGACCGACAGCCTGACGGGCCTGGGCAACCGTCGGCGCCTGGACGGCGTGCTCGACCAGGAGATCCGCCGGGCGCGGCGCCAGGACTATCCGGTTGCACTGGTCATGATGGACCTGGACTACTTCAAGCTTTTCAACGACACCTATGGCCACCCGGCCGGAGATCGCTGCCTGCGGCGTGTAGGCGAGGTGCTGCAAGCGACGTTGAAGCGCCCCGGCGATCTTGCCGTGCGCTACGGCGGCGAGGAATTCACCTTGTTCCTGCCCGCCACCGACGGGAGAGGAGCCGCAGCCATCGTCGAAGAGGTGTTGCAGGCGATCCGTCATGAGCACATCGAGCATGCAAGGAGCCCATCGGGACA
>JAQZAY010000262.1 GCA_029239415.1 Pseudomonas sp.
TCCCGCATCCTTACCAGGCCTCCTACTCGGCGTCCAAGGCCGGGGTGCTGAGCCTGGGGCGAGTGCTCAACCAGGAACTGCACCTGGACGGCCTGCGCGATATCCATGTGGTCACCGTGATGCCCTGGGCGCTGGATACACCCTTGTGGGACCACGCGGCCAACTACACCGGGCACCAGGCCCAGCTGCCGACCATGGACGGACCGGAAAAGGCGGTCAACGCGATTGTCCGCGCCTTGATCGATCCCCAGGATGAAATCACCGTGGGCTACAAGGCGAAGCTGGCCTACTGGAACCACCGCATCGCTGCGGATGTGAACGAATACCTGACGGCCCATGCCGTGCGCAAGGCAGAAGTCGAGATGAATCCGCCTGCCCCGGCGACGTCGGGCAACCTGCACCGGCCGGTCGAGGCTGGCCAGGACGTCTCCGGCGGCATCCGCGAGCGGATGGAGCGCCAATCGAAGACCAGCGCCAGTGATCGATGATGCTGGCAAGTCGTACCAGTGCCTGGCAGGCAATGGGCTTTTGCCGAACTGACTCAAGGGACCCTCCATGGCCAAGATCGGATACCACGCTTCACACGAACAGTTTTCTCCAAGCCAACTCCTGGAGCTGCTGCAACAGGCCGAGCGTGCTGGCTTCACTGCGGGCATGTGCTCGGATCATTTTCATCCCTGGAGCGGCGAGCAAGGCCATAGTGGCTTCGCATGGGCCTGGTTGGGCGCCGCGCTGCAGGCGACGAAGCTGGACCTCGGGGTGGTCAATGCCCCTGGGTATCGTTATCACCCGGCGGTGATCGCCCAGGCGGGCGCCACGCTGGCGCAGATGTATCCCGAGCGGTTCTGGCTGGCGGTCGGCAGCGGCGAAGCGCTCAACGAATCCATCACCGGCGGGCGTTGGCCAGCCAAGCCCGAACGCCACGCCCGATTGCTTGAAGCCGTGACCATCATCCGCGCGCTGTGGGCCGGCGAAGAGGTATCCCACGACGGCCTGGTGAAGGTCGACCGTGCAAAACTGTACACCCTGCCAGCCGCCTCCCCCTCGATATACGCTGCGGCGTTGTCCCCGGAAACGGCGCGCTGGGCGGGTGGTTGGGCCGACGGGCTGATCACGGTCAGTTCCACGCCGCAGGCCCAGCAGCGCATCATCGATGCCTTCCGCGAAGGCGGCGGCGAGGGCAAGCCAATGTTCCTGCAGGTCAAGCTCTCCTATGCCCAAGACCACGAAGAAGCCCTTCGCGGGGCGCACGAGCAATGGCGCGCCAGCGTGCTGCCAGGCCAGTTGCCCCACACGCTACCGACCCCGGGCGATTTCGAGGCGGCCGCCAGCCTGGTACGTCCCGAAGACCTGGCCGAGCAGGTGCGCATCGGCAACGACCTGGCCCGGCACACCGCACAGTTGCAGGCAGACCTGGAGCAAGGCTTCGACCGCCTCTACCTGCATAACGTCAATCGCCAGCAGGAAGGCTTCATAGAAGCCTTCGGGACGTCGGTACTGCCTCAATTGGGCTAGTCGTTGCGAGGCGATACACCTCACCACCCTCCTCCTTGTCGACCCTCACGGGCGTAGCCCGTGGGAGGTCCTCAAGTGTACGTTACGATGCAAGCCTTACAGGGGTGGTGTAATTTTTCCTACAGGTCATTTCTCCCGGTCGGCGCTCAGAAAGCCGCTCGAAACCCAGGGGTGGTGTAAAAGCAAACGAGCACACGCCAGCCAGGCAGGTTCTGTGGAGCCGACTTGCCAGCGAAGAGGACGATCCTGCGGGTACGATACGTCGCTTCATGTTAGGTTAACCTCCTTCCGAACTACATATGCCCCACCCCGCCGGTACCCTCCATGAGCAACATCGAGCGCTACGTCAAGGCCGCCACCCGCGAGAACACTCGGCGCAGCTACCAGGCAGCCGTCGAGCACTTCGAGACCCAGTGGGGAGGCTTCCTGCCCGCCACGGCCGAGAGCGTGGCGCGCTATCTGTCCGACCACGCCGGGCAACACGCCGTCAGCACGCTCAAGCAACGCCTGGCAGGATTGAGCCAGTGGCATGTCAGCCAGGGCTTCCCCGACCCGACCAAGGCGCCACTGGTGCGCCAGGTCCTGCGCGGCATCCGCACGCTGCACCCGGCCCTGCCCAAGCAAGCCGCGCCGCTGTTGCTGCAACACCTGCAAACGGCCGTGGCGGGATTCGAGCGCGAGGCGCACACCGCTCGCGGGCAGGATGACCTGCCTGGGCTGCTGCGCGCACGGCGCGATGCGGCCTTGCTGCTGCTGGGCTTCTGGCGTGGCTTTCGCGGGGATGAGCTGGCAAGGCTGCGGGTCGAGCATATCCAGGCGCAAGCCGGGGTCGGGCTGACGATCTTCCTGCCCTTGAGCAAGGGCGACCGCCAGGCGCAGGGCGTGCAGCACCGCGCGCCTGCGCTCAAGGCACTGTGCCCCGTGCGCGCGTACATGGAATGGATAGAAGTGGCCGGCATTACGCAGGGCCCGGTATTCCGCAAGCTGGATCGCTGGGGCAACCTGGGCAGCGATGCGCTCAACAGCAACAGCCTGATCGGCCTGCTGCGCCGCATGCTCGAACGCGCCGGGGTACCTGCGGCCCTGTACACCGGGCACTCGTTGCGCCGGGGCTTTGCGACCTGGGCGACGGCCAACGGCTGGGAACTGAAGGCGCTGATGAGCTACGTGGGCTGGAAGGACGCCAAGTCGGCGCTGCGCTACATCGATGCGGCGCAGAGCTTCGGGGATCTCGCTGTCCTGCCACCTGGCGCGGGGCATGACGTGCTGGCCAGGCTCCAATAGCGCTACCTGGCGCTGCGGGCACAGCACCACAGGCGGGCAATGTCACCGGCCCGCGCCTCGAGCAACGCCGGGGCCTCGGCACAGGCCTGCTGCAGGGTCATCGGCCCGCTCGCCAGGGCAAAGGCCGCGTCGATACCGTGCTGGTACAACGCTTCGTAACCGGCGCCCAACGTACCCGCGATCACCACCACCGGCGCACCATGTCGCTTGGCGACCCTGGCCACGCCCAAAGGCGTCTTGCCACGCAAGGTCTGCGCGTCGAACCGCCCTTCGCCGGTGATCACCAGGTCCGCACCCCGCACCAGCTCGTCAAGCCCCGCCAGCTCGGCGACCACCTCGACGCCCGGACGGAATCGCGCGCCCATGAAGGCACGGGCCGCGAAGCCCATGCCACCGGCCGCGCCGCAACCCGGGAACTCGCGCACGTCTTGGCCAAGCGCCTGGGCACTGTGGTCGGCAAAGTGGCCCAGCGCCTGGTCGAGGGCGACAACCTGCCCAGGGCTCGCGCCCTTCTGCGGGCCGAAGATGGCCGAGGCACCCTGGGGGCCACACAAGGGATTGTCGACGTCGGCCGCGACCTCGACCTGCACTTGGGCCAGTCGCGCGTCCAGCCCACTGGCATCCAGCGTCGCCAGGCGCGACAGCGCCAGGCCGCCCTCCTCCAGCGCCTGGCCATCGGCATCCAGCAAGCGCAGCCCGAGGGCACGCAGCATGCCGCTGCCGCCATCGTTGGTGGCACTGCCGCCGATCGCCAGGACAATACGCTGCGCGCCGGCGTCCAGCGCCGCGGCGATCAGTTGCCCGGTGCCCCAGGTACTGCTGCGGCAGGCATCACGCTGCGCGGTAGTGAGCAGCTGCAGGCCGCTGGCCTGGGCCATTTCGATGATTGCCGTGTGGGTGGCGGGGAGCCAGCCCCAGCCTGCTTGCACCGGCTCGCCCAAGGGCCCGCGCACCGTCTCGCGGCGCAGCTCGCCCGCGCTGGCTGCCAGGATCGCGTCCATCGTGCCTTCGCCGCCGTCGGCCATCGGGCATTCGATCAACTCGGCCTGCGGCAGTACGCCGGCCAGGCCTTGGGCGATGGCACGGGCGACACCGGCGGCGTCGAGACTGTCCTTGAACGAATCGGGGGCGATGACGATTTTCATTGTAGTTCTCCTGGTCCGGTATCAGGCATGCTGCCACCTGCGACGGGTTGGAGCTTCTGTCGGATGCACAATCGGTGGGCCCGCTTGTTTGGGCAAATGCCTTTGTGCCTGCAGCGCAGGGGACCTGTCAGTCTGCTGGAAGGAGCTGCAACCCCAAGTACAGGATCAGCATCCCTTCCATCCGCAACGGATCGACTTCCGACAGCTCGGCCACCCGCTCCAGCCGATAGCGCAGGCTGTTGCGGTGGATCCCCAGTGCTTCGGCACAGGCCTGGCTCTGGCCATCGTGCGCGCACCAGGCGCGCAAGGTCGGCAACAATTGACCGCTGCTGTCCTTCGCCCGGATCCGATGCAGCGGCTCGAGCAACTCGTCGAGCGCATCATCACTGCGATGGCGCCACAGCATCGCCGGCAGACGGTATCGTGCCAGGCTCAGCAACCGCTCGCCCGGCAGCACGTCCCGCCCGTAGGCCAACAGGTCGCGTACCCGGCGGTAGCCACGGCGCAGTTGCTCAAGGCTTTGCGCCACGCTGCCAACGGCCAGCCGCTGGACCTGCCAGCCATGGCGCTGCAGGCGCTCCAGCAGGCGCCCTTCATCCAGGGCTAGCCCCGCCGGCCGGCACCACAGCAACGATTGGCGCGCCGGGCTCACGCACCAGCTGTCGGGAAAGCGGCTCATCAGCCAGCCGGCCAATGCCTGCGCCTCGGGCCCTGCATCCAGCTCGAAGAGGTAGGGAATGCGCGGCAACTGCGGCTTGAGCCCCAGCTGCTGCGCCTCGTCGACCAGCCGTGGCGAATCACCGCTGGCGCCGAGCAGCAAGGCCAGCAAGTCATCGCAGCGCTGCCGCCGCCACTGCTGCTCCACCTGCTGATGACGCTGCGCCAGAAGCATCTCGGCAGTCATGCGGACCAGCTCGGCATAGGTGCGCAGTTGCTGAGGCTCACCGGTCAGCCCCAGCACGCCGATCAGCCGTCCATCGAGAAACAACGGCAGGTTGATGCCCGGCTGCACGCCCTTGAGGCATTTCGCGGCCTCGCTGTCGAGCTCGACGATACGCCCGTTGGCCAGGACCAGCTGCGCGCCTTCATGCCGGGTATTGATGCGCTCGGGCTCGCCGCTGCCAAGGATCAGCCCTTGGCTGTCCATGACGTTGACGTTGCAGGGCAGAATGGTCATCGCCCGGTCGACGATGTCTTGCGCCAGATCATGGTCCAGTTCGAACATGCACGAAACCTTGCAGGTTGGAGGTTGTTCCCCGGCACAGCGAGCCATGGCGCAGGTTGTGCACAAGCACAAAGACAGGGGCGGCCGACTCGCCGAGACTCCTCGAGGCAGCCTCCAGCAGGCTGCGCGGCACCCACATAACAAAAGAGATTGAATCATGGCACACAGCCCTGCCCCCGACCAA
>JAQZAY010000263.1 GCA_029239415.1 Pseudomonas sp.
GCGCACCATGCCCAGCATGTTCGAGCGCCTGATGCGCCAGTATCGCTACGACGCCAAGCCCCCGGAGTTCCTGCTCACCCACCCGGTCTCCGAGTCGCGAGTCGCCGATACGCGCAACCGTGCCGAGCAGGCCCCCAAGGGGGGTATCGAGGACAGCCTGCGCTACCAGCTGATCCGCGCCCGCGTGGCACTGACCTATGAAGGTACCCCAGGACTGGCGGCCAAGCGCTTCCGCGCCCAGCTGGACGAGAATCCCAAGCTCGATGCGGCCCGCTACGGCCTGGCGCTCGCACAGATCAAGGGCGGACAGTTGAACGAGGCGCGCGAGAACCTCAAGCCGTTGCTGGAAAAGGCGCCCAACGACCTGACCTACAACCTGGCGCAGATCGACCTGGACATCACCAACAACCGCCTGGCCGATGCCCAGCAGCGCGTGGAGCGCATGCGCGGCTTGTATCCCAGCAGCTATCCGTTGCAAAAGGTGCGTGCCGACCTGCTGCTCAAGCAGAACCGCCCGGCCGAGTCCGAGAAGGTGCTCGACGCCTTGCTCAAGAGCCGACCGGACGATCCGGACGTGTGGTACGAAGTGGCCGAGGTGCGTGGCCTGTCAGGCAATACCATCGGCCTGCACCAGGCGCGGGCCGAGTACTTTGCGCTGGTGGGCGACTTCGACCAGGCCATCCAGCAGCTGGACTTCGCCAAGCGCCGCGCGGGCAACAACTTCCAGCTGGCATCGCGCATCGATGCCAGGCAGCAGGACATGCTCGAGCAGCAGCGGATGGTCAAGGAAATGATGCGCTGAGCTTGCGGGGTCACTGTAGAACCCGCTGGCCCCCGCTGCCCTCAGGCATTGCCCGATAACTTCAACCGCGCCGCCTGGGTGAAGTCGAGCATGCGCTTGAGCGGCTTGATCGCCTTGGGGATCAGCGAGGGCTCGACGAAGATCTCGTTGCTGCCCTTGCGCAGGCAATCCAGGGTGCGCTCGAGGGTGTTCATGGCCATCCATGGGCAGTGGGCGCAGCTGCGGCATGCGGCGCCGTTGCCGGCGGTGGGCGCTTCGACGAAGACCTTGTCCGGGCACAGCTGCTGCATCTTGTAGAAGATGCCGCGGTCGGTGGCGACGATGAAGGTCTTGTGCGGCAGGCTCTGCGCGGCGGCGATCAGCTGGCTGGTCGAGCCGACGGCATCGGCCAGGTCGATCACCGACTCGGGCGACTCCGGGTGCACGAGGATCGCCGCCTCCGGATACAGGGCCTTCATGTCGGCCAGCTGGCGCGACTTGAATTCTTCGTGGACGATGCAGGCACCGTCCCACAGCAGCATGTCGGCGCCGGTCTTCTTCTGGATATAGCGGCCCAGGTGCTGGTCAGGCCCCCAGATGATCGTCTCGCCGTTGTCCATCAGGGTCTCGACGATCTCCAGGGCGCAGCTGGACGTCACCACCCAGTCGGCACGCGCCTTGACCGCCGCCGAGGTGTTGGCATACACCACCACGGTGCGCTCCGGGTGCTGGTCGCAGAAGGCCGAGAACTCATCCACCGGGCAACCCAGGTCGAGCGAGCAGGTGGCCTCGAGCGTAGGCATCAGGATGCGCTTCTCAGGGGTCAGGATCTTGGCCGTCTCGCCCATGAAGCGCACACCGGCCACCACCACCGTGCTGGCGGAGTGGTTCTTGCCGAAGCGGGCCATCTCGAGGGAGTCGGACACGCAGCCGCCGGTTTCCTCGGCCAGGGCCTGGATGATCGGGTCGCAATAGAAGTGGGCCACCAGGACGGCGTCCTGGGCCTTGAGCTCTGCAGCGATGGCCGCGCGGTAGTCGGCCTCCTGCTCGGGCGTCAGGGGGTTGGGCTGCTTGGCATCAAGGTGGGCTTGAACCAACAGGCGTTCGGAAATCTGGGTCATGATCGCTGGACCTGCGGGCGCGATTGCGCGTCAGTCAAGTGTATCACCGGGCCCTGGCGGATCGGCTAGAGGTCGCGCGACACGGGCCAACAGGCGTTCGCCATGCCGCCACGGACCTTCCGCGGGCTCGATTATTATCGGACGCCGAAGGCTACAGCCAATCAGGTGAATTCAAAAGCGTTTTTTGTGGCGCCAGGCCCGGGCGCGCGCGGCGGCACGCCCGGGTAGCGCATGCTTGGCCGCGTGGCTCAGCCCTGCGGCCCGACAGCGCCCTGCAACAGGCCGGCGAGCAGCATGGCGAACGCCTCGACGGTCATCTTGCGGCCATTGAAATCGACCATGCCATCGGCGTAGTGCACGCTGGCCACCACATCGTTGCCTTGCACCGTCGCCAGGCCGCTCTGCACCGCCATCATGCCAACCATCTCGCCCGCCTGTCCTGCCTGCTGGGCGATGGCCTGGGGATCGCCCTGGTTCTCGAGCAACGCTTGCAGGGTGGCCAGGTCACCGATCATCGGCTTGGACAGGACCAGCTTGCCCTGCACCTGGGTGACCACTTGCCGGCCCAGCTGGTCGGGCGGCAGGTCGAAGGAGCTCGGGTTGGCCAGGTCGACGGTCAGGCTCAAGCGGCTTTCGCCATTGGCGGTCTTGAACGAGAGGTTCTCCAGGGCGAACTGCGGCTTGGCGGACAGCACTTGCGACAGGTCCGCGCGCACCTGGGTGCGCTCCTGCTCGGTCATGTCGATCGAGGGGAAGGGAACGCCTGCCGCCTGGGCGGCCTGGACCTGCGGCAGCTTGGTCGAGTACCACTGCATCAGCGACTGGAAGGCCGGGATGTCGTAGCGCTTCATCGAGAAGACCATCTCGGCCGCACCCACGGCGCGGCCGTTGTAGGTGATGTCGCCGAGCGTGTACTGGATGCGGCCATCCATCTTGTCGTCGGTCACGGTCGAGAGGCTGTTGATCTCGAGGCCCTTGACCACCGCCACTTCTTGCCGCGGCCCCAGGGTGAACTGGCTCTCCTGGACCGCGGCACTGAACGTTCCGCCATACACCATGGCATGCCCGGTACTGGTGAGGTCGCCCTCGATGCTCAGGCCATTGAACAGCAGCCTGGCCGGTGGATGGTCCTCGCCCACCAGGGTCAGGTCCAGCTTGCCCGCCGTGCCTTGGAGCTTGACCCGGTTGCCGTCGCGGTCGCTGCTGGACAGCAGCTCGAGGCCCGAGAAATCGAGCTTGTTGCCGTCGGCTTCGTCCAGCTTCAAGGGCAGCAGCTCGAGCCGGGCGTCGACGCTGCCGCCGTAGCCCAGGCTGAAGTGCGCCTGCAGCGGCGACTGCTCACCCGCGGCGGCGAACCAGGCGGCGGTGCCGTCGTCCTTTTGCAACTGGGCGTTGCTGGCGACCATGACCGGCATCAGCTTCAGGGCCTTGACCCGCGACCAGGGAAACGGGCCGTGCTCGAGCGTGTCGACCACGCCGACCTCGAAATCGACCGGCGCCTCGCCGGCCTGGATATCGGCGGCCTTGAGGCGGTAGTGGGCGGTACTGGTGAACAGGTGCTGGTCCAGCGACACCAGCTCGAGCGTCATGCTGCCACCCGAGCCGATCAAGGCCTGCCTGAGCTGCTGGTTGACCATCACCAGGGAGCGATCGAGCTCGGCCGGCAGTTGCTTGCCGGTGTACCAGGCGCCTGCGACCGTGACCGCGGCGATGGCGACTACCAGACCAGAGAGTACACCTGTAGTTTTCTTCATGAATCCGACCGATTGCTGTCCATAGGGAAAGGCAGGCCGCGTCACGGCCTGGGGCGGCAAGGTTACCACTGCAGGCGGATACCGTAGAAACGAAAAAGCCCGCCTCCGTTGCCGGAAGCGGGCTTTGTCTACTGCGTATGGTGGGTCGTGTAGGATTCGAACCTACGACCAATTGGTTAAAAGCCAACTGCTCTACCAACTGAGCTAACGACCCGTCGATGGCGCGTATAATACTGATTTCTAACAGGAAATCAACACCCCATCGTAAAAAAAATCAAAAATAGCGCGTCGGGTCCTGCAGGCCGGCCGCGGCGAAGCCCTCGGCACGCAGGCGGCAGCTGTCGCACTTGGCGCAGGCACGGCCTTGATCGTCGGCCTGGTAGCACGACACCGTCAGGCTGTAGTCGACGCCACGGGCGACGCCGGCCTGGACGATCTGCGCCTTGCTCATGTTCTGCAGTGGCGCCTGGATGCGGAAGCCCTGCCCTTCGACACCGGCCTTGGTCGCCAGGTTGGCCATGCGCTCGAAGGCCTCGACGAACTCGGGGCGGCAATCCGGATAGCCCGAGTAGTCCACGGCATTGACGCCGATGAAGATGTCGCGCGCCTCGAGCACTTCGGCCCAGCCCAGGGCCAGGGACAGGAACACCGTGTTGCGCGCCGGCACGTAGGTGACGGGAATGCCTTCGCCCGGGGCCTCCGGCACGTCGATGCTGCTGTCGGTCAGTGCCGAGCCGCCGATGCCGTTGAGGTCCAGGCCGATGACCTTGTGCTCGACCACGCCCAGGTCGCGGGCGACCCGTGCCGCGGCGTCGAGCTCGGCGCGATGGCGCTGGCCGTAGTCGAAGCTCATGGTGTAGCAGCTGTAGCCTTCGGCCTTGGCCATGGCCACCACGGTGGCCGAGTCCAGGCCGCCGGAAAGCAGGATTACCGCGCGTTTCTCAGTCATGTTCAAGCTCTCTTGTGTCAGCGTCCGGGTTCGTCGTTCCACAGCAGCTTGTGCAACTGCAGCTGGAAGCGGACCGGCAGGTTGTCGGCAACGATCCAGTCGGCCAGCTGCGAGGCGCTCACCTGCTGGTGGCTGGGCGAGAACAGCACCTCGCCCGCGCGCCGCTCCAGGCCGTGCTGGATCAGCCTGGACACCGCCCAGTCATAGTCCTCGCGCGAGCAGATGACGAACTTGACCTGGTCGTTGGGCGTCAGGTGCTCGATGTTCTCGTAGCGGTTGCGGTGGACTTCCTCGGAACCCGGGGTCTTGAGGTCGACCACGCGGCTCACGCGGGTATCCACCCGCGAGATATCCAGGGCGCCACTGGTCTCCAGCGAAACCTCGTAGCCTGCGTCGCAGAGCCTTTCAAGCAATGGCAGGGCATTGGGCTGGGCCAGCGGCTCGCCACCGGTGACGCAGACATAGCGCGGCTTGAAGCCTGCTACCTGCTCGAGGATCGAGTCGAGGGTGCGGATCGTGCCGCCGGTGAAGGCATAGGCGCTGTCGCAGTATTGGCAGCGCAGGGGGCAGCCGGTCAGGCGCACGAACACGGTCGGCAGGCCAGCCGTTCGCGTTTCACCCTGCAACGAGTAAAAGACTTCGGTAATGCGTAATGTATCTTGCATAATCGCCACGGGCGTAACAGCTGAACAGGCTGTCCGCCTCCGTCAGGCACCGCTGCGAACCCGGCATTGCGTTATCCGCAGC
>JAQZAY010000264.1 GCA_029239415.1 Pseudomonas sp.
CCAGGCGCAGGCCGGTGGCGGCCAGCGGATGGCCGAGGGCGATGGAGCCGCCATGGACGTTGAGTTTCTCCACGTCGAGCTCCAGCGCCTGGGCTACCGCCAGCACCTGCGCCGCCTGCGCCTCGTTGATCTCGAAGCGGTCGATCTGCTCCAGGCGCAAGCCGCTGCGTTCGAGCAGCAAGGCAATGGCCGGCGCAGGCCCGATACCCATGGTCCTGGGCGGCACACCGACGGCCGTGGCCATCAGCAAGCGCGCCAGCGGTGATTGGCTGCAGTCGGAAAAGCGTGTGACCAAGGCCGCCGCCGCACCATCGACCACCGCGCAACTGTTGCCGGCGGTTTGCACGCCACCCGCGTGCACCGGACGCAGCCGGGCGAGCGCGGCTGGATCGGTCGGCCGTGGGTGGCTGTCCTGGCTGACTTCACTCACACCACGCGGCAAGGCGATACCACGCGGTAGGCAATCGTCTACCTCGAATGCCTGCGCGGTCACGCTGACGAGTTCCTCGTCGAACCAGCCTTGCGCCTGGGCCTGCAGGGCACGCTGGTGGCTGCGCAGGGCCCAGGCGTCCACCATTTCCCGATCCAGGCCGTATTCACGAGCGAGGTTCTCGGCGGTGCCGATCATGTCCACGCCGGCAGCGGGGTCGTACAGCGCTTCCCAGAGAAAATCCTTGAACCCGACTGGCGCGCCCAAGCGGAAGCCGCCGCGATGTTCATAGGCTGCGATCGGATTGCGCGACATCGATTCCGCGCCCACGCACAGCACCTGCCGCGCGCCGCTGCGCAGTTGCTCTGCGGCCTGGCGCAACAGCTCCAGGCCCGTGGCGCAGATGCGTTGCACCGCCAGCGCCGGCACCGCCTGCGGCACGCCGCAGTACAGGCCGATATGACGTGGCAGCATGTAGGCATCGAAACTGGCCTGGGCCATGCTGCCGGCGAGTACGCTGTCCACCGTCTGGGGGGCGATACCCGCTCGCGCCAGCACCGCGCGCCCGGCCTCGATGCCCAGGTCGATGGGCGATACCCCGGCCAATGCGCCGCCCAGGTCGACCCAGGGCGTGCGCGCCATCTCGACGATGGCCGCATCCTCGAAGGTGGTGCATAGCCCGGGACGAGTCATCGCTGCACCTGGGCGAACAGCGCGCTGGGGTCTTCGCCACGGTACAGCGCCTCGACCTGCGCGGCGCGGCGTTGCAGCACCGCACGCTGGTTGATCGAGCCTTTGTCGGTGATTTCACCGGCATCGATCGACGCCGGCTCGACGAGCAGCGTCAACCACTCGATCCGGCTGGCATTGCCCTGGGCATCGCGGTTCAAACGCTCCAGCCAGCCGGCGAACCAGTGGCGCACGGCGTCGCTGGCCAGCACCTCGGCATCGCTGGCAGCGTCCGCCAGCCCGGCCAGTTGCCGACACTCGGGCAGGCGCGGGAACACCAGCAGTCCCAGGCACTCCCGGTCCGGCGCGGTGACCACGATGTCCTGCACATAGGGCGAGCCCTCCAGCACCGCGCGGTTGCGCAGCGGGCCGACACTGACGAACACCCCGGACGACAGCTTGAAGTCCTCGGCGATGCGGCCATCGAACATCAGGCCATGTTCGGGCTGCCCGGCATCGGCCAGCTTCAAGGCGTCGCCCGAGCAGTAGAACCCCTCCTCGTCGAAGGCCTCGGCGGTCTGCTGCGGCGAGCGCCAGTATCCCGGCATGATGTGCGGGCCACGGAAACGTGCTTCGAACTTGCCGTCCTTCGGCACCAGCTTCACTTCGCAGCCCGGTGCCGGCAGGCCGACGTACCCGGCCATCGACAGCGGGCCGGTGGTGAAGGTGCAGGACGGCGAGGCTTCGGTCATGCCCAGCCCGGCCATCATGCGGATTCGCTCGCCGCAGTGCTGCTCGGCGATGCGGTCGAGGCGGTCCCAGACACTTTGCGACAGGCCCGCTGCGGCGAAGAAGAACAGCTTCATGCGGGCGAAGAACACCTCGCGAAGTGCGGCGTCCTGCTCCAGCGCCTTGACCAGCTCTTCCCAGCCCTTGGGCACGGTGAGGTAGGCAGTGGGGGAAATCTCGCGCAGGTTGCGCAGGGTTTCGGCGAAGCCCTGTGGAGTAGGCTTGCCAGCATCGAGGTAGAAGCTGCCACCGTTGTACAGCACGATGCCGAGGTTGTGGCTGCCGCCGAAAGTGTGGTTCCACGGCAGCCAGTCCACCAGCACCGGCGGCTCCTCGGCGAATACCGGGAAGGTCTGCAGGAGCATCTGCTGATTGGCGCAGAGCATGCGCTGGGTGGTGATCACCGCCTTGGGCAGCTTGGTCGAGCCCGACGTGAAGAGGAACTTGGCGATGGTGTCTGGCCCGGTGGCGGCGAACGCCGCATCGGCCGCGGCCAGGCCGGCCGGTTGCAGCAGGCTGTGGAAGTGCAGGTGGCGACGGCCCGCAGCCTGGCCATGCACGCTGATCACGGCGACTGAATCGTCGAGCACCGCATCGAAGGCGCGCTGGAACGGCTGGCTGTCGGTGGCGAATACCAAGCCCGGGGTGAGCACCTCGCAGACATGCCGCAGCTTGGCGAAGTCCTGGGACAGCAGCGCGTAAGCTGGCGATACCGGGCAGTACGGAATGCCGGCATACATGGCGCCGAGCGCGATCTGCAGGTGCTCGATGTCGTTACCTGAAAACAGCGCCAGCGGGCGCTCGGCGCTGAGGCCCAAGCCCAGCAGGTTGGCGGCAATGGTGCGCACGTCGGCGAGCATCTGCGCGTAGCTGATGGAACGCCAGGCACCGCCTGCCTGGCTCGCGGCGATGAAAATCGTGTCGGGGCGCACGGCGGCCCAGTGCAGCAGGCGGTCGAGCAGGCGCGCCGGCAGCGGCGCCAAGGGCTCGACGGGGTGCATGCGCAGCACGCCGTCGACGTGGCTGACCTTCACCTGGGGATGCCCGATGGCCACCTGGCGGTAGCGCGGACGTTGGCCAGGGTCGGTCGACCGTGAGCGGGCTTCGGTATTCACGCAGGTTGCTCCTTGTTCTTGTTGTACATCCTGCCGCCGCCCGGGGTTGCGGACGGCGGTCATCTTGCGCATTGCTGGCGCTGAAAACTAGATGGGATAGTGGCGCGGGCCATGCTGCAGGGTGACCCAGCGCAGCTGGGTGAACTGGTCGATGGCGGTGCGGCTGCCGAAGCTGCCGTAGCCACTGGACTTGACTCCGCCGAAGGGCATTTGCGCTTCGTCGTGTACGGTCGGGCCATTGATGTGGCAGATGCCCGACTCGACCCGTTGCGCCAGGGCCAAGGCGCGGCTGGTGTCGCGGCTGAAGATGGCCGATGACAAGCCGAACTCCGAGTCGTTGGCCAGCGCCAGCAAGGCCTCGTCACCCTCGGCGCGCAGCACTACGGCCACCGGCCCGAAAGACTCCTCGCGGTACAGGCGCATGCTGGCGTCGACATGGTCGAGCAAGGTCGGCTGCAGGATGCTGCCGTGCAGTTGGCCGCCACACACCAGGCGCGCACCTTTGGCCACGGCATCGTCGATCAACGCCTTGATGCGTTCACCGGCTGCAGCGTTGACCAGCGAACCGAGCACCGAAGCACAGGCCTTTGGGTCGCCGGCACGCAGTCCGGCGACCTTCATCGCCAGCTTGTCGACGAAAGCGTCGGCGATGCGGCTGTCCACCACCAGGCGTTCGGTGGACATGCAGATCTGGCCCTGGTTGAAGTAGGCGCCGAAGGCCGCCGCCTCGACCGCGGCGTCCAGGTCGGCATCATCAAGCACCAGCAGCGGCGCCTTGCCGCCCAGTTCGAGCAGGGCCGGCTTGAGGTGGCGGGCGGCCAGCTCCCCGACAATGCGCCCGACGTGGGTGGAACCGGTGAAGTTGACGCGGCGTACCGCCGGGTTGGCGATCAGTCGCTCAACGATGGCTGGGGCATCCTCTGGCGCATTGCTGATGACGTTGACCACACCATCGCCAAGGCCGGCGTCGTGCAGCACCTGGCCGATCAACCGATGTACCGCCGGGCTCAGCTCCGACGCCTTGAGCACCACGGTGTTGCCGCACGCCAGCGGCATGGCGATGGCGCGGGTGGCGAGAATCACCGGTGCGTTCCACGGCGCAATGCCTAGCACTACACCACAGGGCGCGCGCAGGGCCATGGCGAAGCTGCCGGGCACATCCGAAGGAATCACTTCGCCGATGATCTGCGTGGTCATGGCCGCCGCTTCGCGCAGCATGTTGGCGGCCAGCTTGACGTTGAAGCCGTACCAGTTTGCCATGGCGCCGGTTTCGTCGGCGGCGTCGATGAACTCGCCCGCCCGTGCCTGCAACAGGTCGGCGCCAGCGAGCAGGCGGCTGCGCCGCTCACCGGGCGCCAGCGCTGCCCAGGCAGGGAACGCCGCTTGCGCCGCGGCCACCGCCGCATCGGCATCTGCCAGGGTGGCGGCGGCGACCTGCGAGACCACCTCGCCGGTAACCGGGTTGCGGCGTTCGAAGGTTCGTCCATCGCTGGCGGGACGCGACTGCCCGCCAATCAGCAAAGGCACCTGCAACATGCTCATTCCTCTTGTTGTCGTTATAGAGAAATACCCTCGGACGCTGGCCGATGACGCCAGCGCCCGCCATCGGACTCAGCGTTTGTAGGCTTGCAGACCGGGCTTGATGCTCTTGTCGTCGAGGAACTGCTTCATGCCCTGCTCGCGACCGCCCGTGGTGTCGAGCAGGCGCGATTGGTCGAGCTTGGCGTAGAGATAGTCTTCGTTCTGCTCCCAGGTCAGCTCGCGGCAACGTTTGAAACCGTTTTTCGCGGCACGCAGCACCACCGGGTTCTTTTCCAGCAGGTTGAGCGCCAGCTCGCGGGTGGTTTCACGCAGCTCGGCCAGTGGCACGCTGTCGTTCACCAGGCCCATCTCGGCGGCCTTGCGGCCATCGAAGGTCTTGCCGGTCATGATGTAGTACAGCGACTGGCGGTGGCCAACGGTATCGGCCATGGCCTTGCTGACCAGATTACCCGGCGGGATGCCCCAGTTGATTTCCGACAGGCCGAAGGTGGCCTCGTTGGCACAGATGGCCAGGTCGCACGCCACCAGCGGGCTGAAGCCACCGCCGAAGCACCAGCCGTTGACCATGGCGATGGTCGGCTTGGCATACATGCGCAGCAGCTTCCATTGCCATTGCGACGCTTCGCGGCGAATTTTTTCCTGAAGGATTTCAGGGCCGGCGTCCACCTCGCGGAAGTATTCCTTGAGGTCCATGCCCGCAGTCCAGGACTCGCCAGCACCGGTCAAGACCAGCACGCCGGCATCGACGTCCTGTTCGAGGGTTTCCAGCACGTCGACCATTTCCCGGTTCAGG
>JAQZAY010000011.1 GCA_029239415.1 Pseudomonas sp.
TGCATGGTGGACGGCTCGATCACGTCGCAGACCAGGATCAGGGTCGGCTCTTCGGTGAACGGGTCCAGCACGGCGGTGCTGTCATCCGGGAGCAGGATCATGTCGGAGGCTTCGATGCCTTTCCAGCCTTCGATCGACGAGCCGTCGAACATCTTGCCGGCTTCGAAGAACTCATCATCCAGCGCATCGCGAGCTGGCATGGTGACGTGTTGCTGCTTGCCTTTGGTGTCCGTGAAACGCAGATCAATCCACTTGACGTCATGATCTTTGATGAGCTGAACCGACTTCGACATGTTGTCCTCCGGATGGTCTAGGGCACGGTAGGCCGTTGCCCTGCAAATAGGGTGTTGCTGGGCGCGCATAGTCAGCCAAGCTTACCTGCCTCACAAGGGAGCAAATTGCATGCCACTGCCCAAAAATGGCCAGGTTGCGCCAAGGACGGTCGTTTTGCGGCGCATGGGCCGGCGGAGACGACGATTTATGCACTTATAAGAGGCGGCCGCTGTCATGGGTGCACCAAAACAGAGCGCAAGAAACCTTCTGTACAAAAGTTGCTCAAACCTTGAGCAATTTCCGCTATAATTCGCGCCCCTCTTTTTCAGCTGGCCCTTCGCGCGCTGTAGACCATGAAACTAATCGTCAAAGTCTTTCCAGAAATCACCATCAAGAGCCGGCCGGTGCGCAAGCGCTTCATCCGTCAATTGGGCAAGAACATCCGTGTCGTGCTCAAGGACTTGGATCCGGAGCTGAAGGTCGATGGCGTCTGGGACAATCTCGAGGTGGTCACCCACGTTGAAGACGAGAAGGTCCAGCGCGAGATGGTCGAGCGCCTGAGCTGCATGCCGGGCATCGTGCATTTCCTGCAGGTCGACGAGCACCCGCTGGGCGACTTCGACGACATCGTCGCCAAGTGCAAGGCCTACTTCGGCCACCTGCTGGCCGGCAAACGCTTCGCCGTGCGCTGCAAGCGTGGCGGCCATCACGACTTCAGCTCGATGGACGTCGATCGCTATGTCGGCAGCCAGTTGCGCCAGCAGTGCGGAGCCGCCGGTATCGACCTGCGCGACCCGGAGGTCATGGTGCGCCTGGAAATCCGCGACCAGCGCCTGTACATCATCCACAACCAGCACCAGGGCATCGGCGGCTATCCGCTGGGCTCGCTCGAACAGACCCTCGTGCTGATGTCCGGCGGCTTCGATTCCACCGTGGCCGCCTACCAGATGATGCGCCGCGGCCTGATGACCCACTTCTGCTTCTTCAACCTGGGCGGCCGGGCCCACGAGCTGGGCGTGATGGAAGTCGCGCACTACCTGTGGAAGAAATACGGCAGCAGCCAGCGCGTGCTGTTCATCAGCGTGCCGTTCGAGGAAGTGCTCGGCGAGATCCTGGGCAAGGTCGACAACAGCTACATGGGCGTCACGCTCAAGCGCATGATGCTGCGCGCCTCGGCCAAGGTCGCCGAGCGCCTGCAGATCGATGCCCTGGTGACCGGCGAGGCGATTTCCCAGGTATCGAGCCAGACGCTGCCCAACCTCGCCGTGATCGACCAGGCCACCGACAAGCTGGTCCTGCGGCCGCTGCTGGCCAGCCACAAGCAGGACATCATCGACACCGCCTACCAGATCGGCACCGCCGAGTTCGCCAAGCACATGCCCGAGTACTGCGGCGTGATCTCGGTGAACCCGACCACCTGCGCCAAGCCGCACCGTGTCGCGCAGGAAGAGAGCAAGTTCGACATGGCCGTGCTCGAGCGCGCCCTGGAGCGCGCCCGCTTCATCTCGATCGACAACGTGATCGACGAGCTGGGCCAGGATATCCACGTCGAGGAAGTCGCCCAGGCCATGCCTGGGCAGATCGTCATCGACATCCGCCACCCCGACGCCCAGGAAGACGAGCCGCTGGTGCTCGACGGCGTCGAGGTGCAGGTTCTGCCGTTTTATGCGCTCAACAGTCGCTTCAAGCACCTCGATGGCAACCGGCAGTACCTGCTGTATTGCGACAAGGGTGTGATGAGCCGCCTGCATGCGCATCACCTGCTCAGTGAGGGACATGCCAATGTGCGTGTTTATCGTCCGACATAAGATGCCGGGGCTGTATGGCGGCAGTATCCGCCATCGCCCTCCCGACCGGCGGGCCCGCTGAGCCTTGTTCATTCATCTTGGCCGCCTAGAATGGGCGGCAACCCGAATCCTCTGATCGAGATACATTTGTGATCGAAAATCTGCGTAACATCGCCATCATCGCCCACGTTGACCATGGTAAAACCACTCTGGTCGACAAACTCCTGCGTCAGTCCGGCACCCTGGAACGTAACGAGCTCAACGACGAGCGCGTCATGGACTCCAACGACCAGGAAAAAGAACGCGGCATTACCATCCTGGCGAAAAACACCGCCATCAACTGGAATGGCTACCACATCAACATCGTCGACACCCCCGGCCACGCCGACTTCGGTGGCGAGGTCGAGCGCGTGATGTCGATGGTCGACTCGGTACTGCTGCTGGTCGACGCCCAGGACGGCCCGATGCCGCAAACCCGCTTCGTGACCAAGAAGGCCTTCGAAGCCGGCCTCAAGCCGATCGTCGTGATCAACAAGGTCGACCGTCCGGGCGCGCGTCCTGACTGGGTCCTGGACCAGATCTTCGACCTGTTCGACAACCTCGGCGCCACCGACGACCAGCTGGACTTCCAGGTCGTCTACGCCTCGGCCCTGAACGGCATCGCCGGTCTGGACCACACTGCCATGGCCGAAGACATGACCCCGCTGTACCAGTCGATCATCGACAACGTACCTGCGCCGGCTGTCGACCGTGACGGTCCTTTCCAGATGCAGATCTCCGCACTGGACTACAACAGCTTCCTCGGTGTCATCGGCGTTGGCCGTATCGCCCGGGGCCGCGTCAAGCCGAACACCCCGGTTGTTGCCATCGACGTCGACGGCAAGAAGCGTAACGGCCGTATCCTGAAGCTGATGGGCCACCACGGCCTGCACCGCATCGACGTCGAAGAAGCCCAGGCTGGCGACATCGTCTGCATCAGCGGCTTCGACGAGCTGTTCATCTCCGACACCCTGTGCTCCCCGGACGCGGTAGAAGCGATGAAGCCGCTGACCGTCGACGAGCCGACCGTTTCGATGACCTTCCAGGTCAACGACTCGCCGTTCTGCGGCAAGGAAGGCAAGTTCGTCACCAGCCGTAACATCAAAGAGCGTCTGGACAAAGAGCTCCTGTACAACGTTGCACTGCGCGTTGAAGAAGGCGACTCGGCCGACAAGTTCAAGGTTTCCGGCCGTGGCGAGCTGCACCTGTCGGTACTGATCGAAACCATGCGCCGCGAAGGCTTCGAGATGGCCGTTGGCCGTCCTGAAGTGATCATCCGCGAAGTGGGTGGCGTTAAGCAGGAACCGTTCGAGAACGTCACCATCGACATCCCTGAGGATTCGCAGGGCAAGGTCATGGAAGAGATGGGCCTGCGCAAGGGCGACCTGACCAACATGGTGCCGGATGGCAAGGGCCGTGTACGTCTGGAATACAACATTCCAGCCCGTGGTCTGATCGGCTTCCGTAACCAGTTCCTGACCCTGACCAACGGTGCAGGCATCCTGACCTCGATCTTCGATCGCTACGACACCATGAAGTCCGGCCACATGTCCGGCCGCCAGAACGGCGTCCTGGTGTCGGTCGAGACCGGCAAGGCCCTGACCTACTCGCTGGAAACCCTGCAGGCTCGCGGCAAGCTGTTCATCGAGCACGGCCAGGACATCTACAACGGTCAGATCATCGGCCTGAACAGCCGCGACAATGACCTGGGCGTGAACCCGACCAAAGGCAAGAAGCTCGACAACATGCGTGCTTCGGGCAAGGACGAGACCATCGCCCTGGTTCCGCCGGTTCGCTTCACCCTGGAACAGGCCCTGGAATTCATCCAGGACGACGAGCTGTGCGAAGTCACGCCGAAGTCGATCCGCCTGCGCAAGAAGTTGCTGGACGAAGGCGAGCGTACCCGCGCTGCCAAGAAAGCCAAGGCTTGATGCGTTAGCCTAGGCTGAACAGAAACGCCCCCGGTCGAGAGACCGGGGGCGTTTCTGTTTGTGGGTATCAGCGAAGAGGCCGAGAGATCACCGCACAGCCACTTTAGGCTTGTATGCGCAATACCCAGGCCGGGGCCCGACCCGTGGATGGTTGCGGCACGTATCCGGCCGCTTCTCGTAGATGGTGCACAACCGGCTCTTGCGGTCCAGGTACAGGCAGTCGTCGTTGCTCATCCGCGTCAGGGTGAAGATCCCCGACTTCTGGTTGAAGCGCTCGATGATGCCATCCTTCTGCAGGCGCTTGGCGATGTTCCTGGGGGGCTCGTCCTTTTCGAATTCATCCACCACGCCGATGCGAATCAGGTCCTTGATCTTGACCTCTACCGGCAAGGTGCAGCAGGTCGAGTGACAGCCTCCGCAGTTGTGGCTGGCATAGCGTTGCCAGGTGTCCAGGCGGTCGACTTCGGCGGCGGCGATCAGGGTGCTTTTCATTTATATAGGACTGGTGACGGTCGGGTGGGCGCGCGATCATACCGGAGTTGTACAATTTGTGAACAACCTTTTGCCTGATTGCCCAGAAGGCCCAGAAAACCCCGAACCCAGACTGTCGCTCTGTGTCGAAGGGTCTAGGCTGAAAATTCTCTCCGCTCATGTATACCGAGGACTGCGCATGTCTCTGGAACCCACTGCCCGTGAAGTCGAAGTGGCCGAATTTCGCGCCGCGGTACTGGCCAAACTCACCTATGCCGTCGGCAAGGACCCCGAGCATGCCTTCGAGCATGACTGGTTCGAGGCGGTTGCGCTGGCTGCCCGCGACCACATGGTCGAGCACTGGATGGACCACACCCGCCGTGCCTACCGCAAAAGCCAGAAGCGTGTGTATTACCTCTCGCTGGAATTCCTCATCGGCCGGCTGCTCTACGACAGCCTGAGCAACCTTGGATTGCTCGATGTCGCCCGCGAAGCCATGGCTGGGCTCGATGTCGACCTGGAGCGCATTCGCCTGCTCGAGCCCGATGCGGCCCTGGGCAACGGTGGCCTGGGGCGCCTGGCCGCGTGCTTCATGGAGAGCATGTCGACCCTGGGCATCGCCGCCCACGGCTATGGCATCCGCTACGAGCACGGCCTGTTCCGCCAGGCGGTGGTAGACGGCTGGCAACAGGAGCAGACCGAGAACTGGCTCGACTTCGGCAATCCCTGGGAGTTCGAGCGTGCCGAAGTGATCTACCCGATCAGCTTTGGCGGCAGCGTCGAGACCGTGGACGATGGCAACGGCCAGCAGCGCCAGGTCTGGTGGCCCGGCGAGACGGTACGGGCCGTGGCCTACGACACGCCAGTGGTCGGCTGGCGTGGTTCCAGCGTGAACACCCTGCGGCTGTGGCGCGCCCGTGCGCTGGAAGAGCTGCACCTGGAACGCTTCAACGCCGGTGACCACCTGGGCGCCGTGGCGGAGGTGGCCCGTGCCGAGAGCATCTCGCGCGTCCTGTACCCGGCTGACAGCACCGAAGCCGGCCAGGAACTGCGCCTGCGCCAGGAGTACTTCTTCGTCTCGGCGTCGCTGCAGGACCTGCTGCGCCGGCATCTGAACATGCACGACTCGCTGCTCAACCTGCCTGACCACGCAGCCATCCAGCTCAACGACACGCACCCCTCGATCGCCGTGGCCGAACTCATGCGCCTGCTGGTCGACCAGCACGAGATCCCGTGGAATACGGCGTGGGAGCTGACCGTCAACACCCTGGCCTACACCAACCATACCCTGCTGCCCGAAGCCCTGGAGACCTGGCCGGTGGGCCTGATGGAGCGCATGCTGCCGCGGCACATGCAGATCATCTACCTGATCAATGCGTATCACATCGATGCAATGCGGGCCAAGGGCATCCACGACTTCGATGTGCTGCGCGCGGTCTCGTTGATCGAGGAAGACAACGGCCGTCGCGTGCGCATGGGCAACCTGGCGTTCCTCGGCTCGCACAGCATCAATGGCGTGTCGGCGCTGCACACCCGGCTGATGCGCAATACCGTGTTCAGCGAACTGCACAAGCTCTACCCGCAGCGAATCAACAACAAGACCAATGGCGTGACCTTCCGCCGCTGGCTGTACCAGGCCAATCCGCAGCTGACCGCGATGCTGGTCGAGGCCCTGGGTGCCGAGGTGCTCGATGATCCGCAAGGGGTGTTGCCAAGCCTTGCGCCGTTTGCCGACAACCGTGATTTCCGCAGGCAGTTCACCAGCCAGCGCCTGCACAGCAAGCGTGCCCTGGCGAGCATCATCCAGGAACGGCTGGGCATCACCGTCAACCCCGAGGCGATGTTCGATGTGCAGGTCAAGCGTATCCACGAGTACAAGCGCCAGTTGCTCAACCTGTTGCATACCGTGGCCTTGTACCAGGCCATCCGCGCCGAGCCCGGCACCAACTGGGTGCCGCGGGTCAAGATCTTCGCCGGCAAGGCCGCGGCCAGCTATCACCAGGCCAAGCTGATCATCAAGCTGTCCAACGACATCGCCCGGGTGGTGAACAACGACCCGACCGTGCGCGGGCTGCTCAAGGTGGTGTTCCTGCCCAACTACAACGTCAGCCTGGCCGAAAGCATCATCCCGGCGGCGGATCTTTCGGAGCAGATCTCGACCGCAGGCTACGAGGCATCCGGCACCAGCAACATGAAGTTCGGCCTCAATGGCGCGCTGACCATCGGCACCCTCGATGGGGCCAACGTCGAGATGAGCGAGCAGGTGGGCGTGGACAACATGTTCATCTTCGGTCTGACCGCACAGCAGGTCGAGGCGCGTCGTCGCGGCGGCGATTTCGGCGCGGGGGCGGCGATCAGCGCCTCGCACCGACTCAACGATGTGCTGCAGGCGATTCGCGGCGGTGTCTTCTCGCCAGACGACGCGGCACGCTATACCGGGCTGGTGGACTCGCTGGTCGCGCATGACCGCTTCCTGGTGTGCGCGGACTTCGATGCATACTGGGATGCCCAGCAGCGGGTCGAGGACCTGTGGCACGATACCGAGGCCTGGTGGCGCATGGCGGTCATCAATACCGCGAACATGGGCTGGTTCTCATCGGACCGGACGATTCGCGAATATGCCACTGACATCTGGAAGGCTTTGGACTAGACCTTGAAATAGCGGCGCCCCGACTTGCCAGCGAAGGGCGCACCGCGATGCCGGCAGACCGCTGGCCGTGAACCAACGACCCATCTGGCCGTCTGATCGGCCAGGCGTGTCTCTTTGCTCGCTAGCCTTGAACTCTCACTGTAAACTGCGGGGGTTTTCTCCCCCATGCCTTCGGAGCCATACATGTCCCGCGTTACCCTGAGTCGCTATTTGATTGAGCAGACCCGTAGCAACAACACCCCTGCCGATCTGCGTTTCCTGATCGAAGTGGTGGCGCGTGCGTGCAAGGAAATCAGCCACAACGTCTCCAAAGGCGCTCTGGGCGGTGTCCTGGGCAGCATGGGCACTGAAAACGTGCAGGGCGAGGTGCAGAAGAAGCTCGACGTGATTTCCAACGAAATCCTGCTCGAAGCCAACGAGTGGGGCGGTCACCTGGCCGGCATGGCCTCCGAGGAAATGGACAACGCCTACCAGATCCCGGGCAAGTACCCCAAAGGTGCCTACCTGCTGGTCTTCGACCCGCTGGACGGCTCGTCGAACATCGATGTCAACGTGTCGGTCGGCACCATCTTCTCGGTGTTGCGTTGCCCTAACGAGTACCTGAGCCAGAACGAAAGCCTGGACGAAAAGGCCTTCCACCAGCCAGGCACCCAGCAGGTCGCGGCCGGCTACGCCATCTATGGCCCGCAGACCATGCTGATCCTGACCCTGGGCAACGGCGTCAAGGGCTTCACCCTGGACCGCGAGCTGGGCAGCTTCGTGCTGACCCACGAAAACATCCAGGTGCCGGAAACCACCGCCGAGTTCGCCATCAACATGTCCAACCAGCGTCACTGGGAAGCTCCGGTGCAGCGCTATGTGAGCGAACTGCTGGCAGGCGAGACCGGCCCGCTGAAGAAGAACTACAACATGCGCTGGATCGCCTCGATGGTTGCCGACGTGCACCGCATCCTGACCCGCGGCGGCCTGTTCATGTACCCGCGCGATGCCCGCGACCCGTCCAAGCCGGGCAAGCTGCGCCTGATGTACGAAGCCAACCCGATGTCGTTCATCATCGAGCAGGCCGGCGGAGCTTCCACCGACGGCAACCAGCGCATCCTCGACATCCAGCCAGACAGCCTGCACCAGCGTGTGTCGGTGATCCTGGGCTCGAAGGAAGAGGTCGAGCGCGTCACTGCGTACCACAAGGAGTAAGCCATGCTCGCACCTTGGCAGCCGTTGCTTGAGTGGTGGTTCGGTTGGGGCGCCAATGCCCAGGCCGTGACCGACGAGAAAAGTACCCTGTGGTTCGGCAAGCAGCACGATGCCGAGGCGCAGGCGCTTTTCGGCGACCTGGTCGAGCAGGCGCTGGCCGGTGGCCTGGACGAATGGCAGCAGAGCCCGCAGGGCTGGCTGGGCCTGATCCTGCTGCTGGACCAGCTGCCGCGCATGATCCACCGCGACACGCCGCGCGCCTTCGAGGGCGACCGGCGTGCCCAGGTAGTCGCGATGCAAGGGCTGCAAAAAGGCTGGGACTTCCAGCTGCTGCCCATCCAGCGGGTGTTCATCCTGCTGGTGCTCGAGCATGCCGAAGTGCTGGACTGGCAGAACCTGTGCGTCGAGCGATACCAGTCGCTGCTGGAAGAGCAACCCGAGTCCAGCCGTCGGCTGTTCGAGGGTTTCCTCGACTACGCCGAGCAGCACCAGCGGGTGATCGAGCGTTTTGGCCGTTTCCCGCACCGCAACCTGGTGCTGGACCGCCCGAGCACCGATGAAGAGATGGACTTTCTGCTGGAGCCGGGTTCGCGCTTCTGAAGCGCTGGACTGAATGCGGGGCAATCCGGGTGCTTCATCGCTACCCGGATTGCCCCGTTTGCGTTTCCGGGTTCGAGAAAAGCTTGCCCGACTGGGGAACCTGGGAGCCTTTTTCCTCTCCAAGGGCTCTGCCGGCCGCTGCGCCCGCGTTTTCAGCCCCAGGAGTGACTCTTCATGTCGTTGCGAAACCTCGTCCTGTTGTCCGTGTGCATGTTTCTCGCTGCCTGCAGCAAGATCAACCAGGAGAACTATTCCAAGCTCAAGTCCGGCATGACCAAGGCCCAGGTCGAACAACTGCTTGGCGCGCCTACCGAGTGCTCCGGTGCCTTGGGCATGAGCAGCTGTACCTGGGGTGACGAGAAGAGCTTCATCAGTATCCAGTACGCGGCCGACCAGGTGCTCCTGTACTCGGGGCAGGGCCTGGAATGAAGCGACTGCATCTGCTGCTTGGCCTGTGTGCGGCCCTGCTGCTGGGCGGCTGCGCAAGTCCCGGCGGCGATTCGCTGGCGCCGAACACGGCAGGCCATGTCGATCTCAAGCGCTACCAGGGCAAGTGGTTCGAACAGGCCCACCTGCCAATGTACTTCCAGAACGACTGTGCCCAGTCCGAAGCGCACTACAACGTCAAGCCCGATGGTGGCCTGGGTGTGCTCAACCGCTGCCGTACCCTTGATGGCCAGTGGCTCAGGGCCCAGGGCCGTGCATGGCTTCAGGAGCCCGGAAATACCGACAAGCTGTGGGTCGAGTTCGACAACTGGTTCACTCGGCTGATTCCGGGCATGACCAAGGGCGACTACTGGGTACTGTATGTCGACGAGCGCTACCAGACCGCGCTGGTCGGCAATCCCGACCGCAAGCACCTGTGGATTCTCTCGCGCACGCCGACCGTGACGGCGGTGGTCCGCGAGAGCCTGCTGGCCAAGGCGCGCCAGCAGGGCTACGACACATCGCGGCTGGTCTGGCGTGTCTCGGACCGGGATATCGCCCGCAATCCCTGAGGCTCGGCGCCGCTCCTGCGGGGGCGGCGTTGCTGCTCCATGATCTAATCCGCAAGCTCCCGCAGCACTCGCACAAACGCTCGCGCGCTGTGTTCTTCATCCGCATGCCTTCCCTGGCGTACCACCCACCGTCCGTTGACCATCACATCCCGCACCTGGCGATCATTGCCGGCGAACAGCCAGCGGTTGAGGATGTCATCGCCACTGGCAGTCTGCAGGTAAGGGTCATTGCCATCGAGCACCAGCCAGTCGGCACGCCTGCCGACCGCCAGTTCACCCACCGCTTGACCCAGCGCCTGGGCTCCGCCGCTGAGCGCCGCGTCGAACAAGGTGCGCCCGACCATTGGCTGGTTGCCGCGACAGAGCCGGTTGCGCCGCTGGTCGCGCAGCCGCTGGCCGTACTCCAGCCAGCGCAGCTCTTCGACAATGCTCAGTGAGACATGGCTGTCCGAGCCGATCCCCAGGCGTCCGCCCTGGGCCAGGTACTCCACCGCCGGGAAGATCCCATCGCCCAGGTTGGCCTCGGTGGTCAGGCACAATCCCGCGACTGCGCCGCTGCGCGCCATCGCGCTCACTTCGTCGGGCTGCGCATGGGTGGCATGGACCAGGCACCAGCGCCGGTCCACCTGGACGTGCTCGTGCAGCCATTGCAAGGGACGAAGGCCGCTCCAGGCCAGGCAGTCGTCGACTTCCTTCTGCTGCTCGGCGATATGGATGTGCACCGGGCAGGCTGTGTCGCTGGCCTCCAGGACCTCGCGGATCTGCCCGGGAGTGACCGCGCGCAAGGAATGAAAGCACAGTCCCAGCCGCTGTGTCGGTTGCGCGGCCAGCAAGGGAGCCAGTCGGTCTTGCAGACACAGGTACTGCTCGCTGCTGTTGATGAAACGACGCTGGCCCTCGCCAGGCGCCTGGCCACCGAATCCGGCGTGGCTGTACAGCACCGGCAGCAGGGTGAGGCCGATGCCACTGGCGCTGGCGGCGGCGCTGATGCGCTGCGACAGCTCGGCCGGATCGGCATAGGCGCGGCCGTTGTCCTGGTGATGGACGTAGTGGAACTCGGCCACCGAGGTGTAGCCAGCCTTGAGCATCTCGATGTAGAGCTGGCGGGCGATCACCTGCATCTGTGCAGGGGTGATCCGGGCGACCAGGCGGTACATCAGCTCGCGCCAGGTCCAGAAACTGTCGTGGGGATTGCCCGCCACTTCCGCGAGCCCAGCCATGGCGCGCTGGAAGGCATGGGAATGCAGGTTCGGCATGCCTGGCAGCAATGGCCCGTCCAGACGCTCGGCGCCTTCTGGCGAGCCTGCGGCCGTGATCGTGGCCAGCGTGCCATCGGCGGCGACCTCGAGTCGGACATTGGCAGCCCAGCCAGCAGGCAGCAAGGCGCGTTCAGCAAAGAAGGCACGCATCATGAAGCGTTCCTGGTTTCCTGGTGGTTGTATGTACATATACAGGCGTTTGCCGGCCCGGTAAACTTCAGCACGCCACTTCATTGAACTGATCGAGGATCACACGCCGTGCCGATACCCCCTGTCCCCGCGCTGGTCGACTCCATGGGCGAGGGGCCTGCGCCGCTCTATGCCAAGGTCAAGCGGATGATTGCCCGGCAGATCGAAACAGGCAGCTGGCCTGCGCATCACCGGGTACCCTCCGAAAGCGAGCTGGTCAGCCAGCTGGGCTTCAGCCGCATGACCATCAACCGCGCCCTGCGCGAGCTCACCGCCGAGGGCCTGCTGGTGCGCATGCAGGGTGTCGGCACCTTTGTCGCGCAGCCCAAGACCCGCTCGGCATTGTTCGACGTCAACAATATCGCCGACGAGATCGCTGGGCGTGGCCATCAGCACAGCTGCCAGGTGATCACGCTCGCCGAGGAGGCCGCCGGCTCCGAACGTGCCCTGGCCCTGGACGTGCGCGAAGGCCAGCGGGTATTCCATTCGCTGATCGTGCACTTTGAAGACGGCGTGCCGGTGCAGATCGAAGATCGCTACGTCAATGCCCAGGTCGTACCGGATTACCTCAGGCAGGACTTCACCCGGCAGACACCGTACGCCTACCTGACCCAGGTCGCGCCGTTGACCGAAGGCGAGCACGTGGTGGAGGCGATCCTGGCCGAGGCGGACGAATGCCGCCTACTGCAGATCGAGCGCGGCGAGCCCTGCCTGCTCATCCGCCGGCGCACCTGGTCCGGACGCCAACCGGTCACCGCCGCGAGACTGATCCATCCCGGCACCCGTCATCGCCTCGAGGGTCGGTTCAGCAAGTGATGCGGTAATCCGTACTTGTACATACAAGTTGGGCTGTGCTTGTATTACCTCATCGACTCGCTCGCTGAGGACTCTCGCGTGACAGACAACAACAAATACCGTGACGTCGAAATCCATGCCCCCCAGGGCAGTAAGCTGACCGCCAAGAGCTGGTTGACCGAAGCACCCCTGCGCATGCTGATGAACAACCTCGATCCCCGGGTCGCCGAGAACCCCAGGGAACTGGTCGTCTACGGCGGCATAGGGCGCGCCGCGCGCAACTGGGACTGCTACGACCAGATCGTCAAGTCACTCACCCAGCTCGACGATGACGAAACCCTGCTGGTGCAATCGGGCAAGCCTGTCGGTGTGTTCAAGACCCACGCCAACGCCCCACGCGTGCTGATCGCCAACTCCAACCTGGTGCCGCAGTGGGCCAGCTGGGAGCACTTCAACGAACTGGATGCCAAGGGCCTGGCCATGTACGGCCAGATGACCGCCGGCAGCTGGATCTACATCGGCAGCCAGGGCATCGTCCAAGGCACCTATGAAACCTTTGTCGAAGCAGGGCGCCAGCACTATGGTGGCAGTCTTGAGGGCAAGTGGGTCCTGACCGCGGGTCTGGGCGGCATGGGCGGCGCCCAGCCCCTGGCCGCGACCCTGGCAGGGGCCTGCTCGCTGAATATCGAATGCCAGCAGAGCCGCATCGACTTGCGCCTTGGCAGCCGCTACGTCGACGAACAGGCTACCGGCCTGGACGACGCCCTGGCACGCATCGACAAGTACACCGGCGAAGGCAAGGCCATCTCCATCGCGCTGCTTGGCAACGCCGCCGAGATCCTGCCGGAGCTGGTCAGGCGCGGGGTGCGCCCGGACCTGGTCACCGACCAGACCAGCGCCCACGACCCGCTCAACGGCTACCTGCCCGCCGGCTGGAGCTGGGCGCAGTACCGTGACCGCGCGCGCAGCGACCCGGCTGCGGTAGTCAAGGCGGCCAGGCAGTCCATGGCCGTGCACGTCCAGGCCATGCTCGACTTTCACCAGCAAGGCATACCGACCTTCGACTACGGCAACAACATCCGCCAGATGGCCAAGGACGAAGGCGTGGGCGATGCCTTCGATTTCCCGGGGTTTGTCCCCGCCTATATCCGACCGCTGTTCTGTCGGGGCATCGGCCCGTTCCGCTGGGTGGCGCTGTCGGGCGATGCCGAGGACATATTCAGGACCGATGCCAAGGTAAGGCAGCTGATCCCGGATGACGCGCACCTGCATCGCTGGCTGGACATGGCCCGCGAGCGCATCAGCTTCCAGGGCCTGCCTGCGCGGATCTGCTGGGTCGGCCTGGGCCAGCGTGCAAGGCTGGGGCTGGCGTTCAACGAAATGGTGCGCAGCGGCGAGCTGTCGGCGCCGATCGTCATCGGCCGCGACCACCTGGATTCCGGCTCGGTGGCAAGCCCCAACCGTGAAACCGAGGCCATGCGCGATGGCTCCGATGCCGTGTCCGACTGGCCGCTGCTCAACGCGTTGCTCAACACCGCCAGTGGCGCCACCTGGGTGTCGCTGCACCATGGCGGCGGGGTGGGCATGGGCTTTTCCCAGCACGCCGGCATGGTCATTGTCTGCGATGGTACTGACGCGGCTGCCGAGCGTATCGCCCGTGTGCTGACCAACGATCCGGCCACCGGGGTCATGCGCCACGCCGACGCGGGTTACCAGGAGGCAATCGACTGCGCACGGGAGCAGGGCCTGAATCTGCCGATGATCACGCGCTGAACGATACTGAACGAAAAGAAGGGGCCTGCGCGCCCCGCGAGCATGGAGTACCGAAGTGATCGATCTGACTCTCAAGCCCGGGACCCTGACCTTGGCCCAGCTGCGCGCCCTCTACCAGCAGCCGGTGCGGCTCACGCTCGATGCCAGCGCCGATGCGCAGATCGAGGCCAGCGTTGCCTGCGTCGAGCGCATCCTTGCCGCGGACCGCACCGCCTACGGTATCAATACCGGCTTCGGGCTGCTGGCCTCGACGCGCATCGCCAGCCACGATCTCGAAAACTTGCAGCGCTCGCTGGTGCTGTCCCATGCCGCCGGCATCGGCGCGCCGCTGGACGACGCCATGGTGCGGCTGATCATGGTGCTGAAGATCAACAGTCTCGGCCGCGGCTTCTCGGGCATTCGCCGCAAGGTCATCGATGCGCTGATCGCGCTGGTCAACGCCGAGGTCTATCCGCACATCCCGCTCAAGGGGTCGGTGGGTGCCTCCGGCGACTTGGCGCCACTGGCGCATATGTCGTTGGTACTGCTCGGCGAAAGCCGGGCGCGGTACCGGGGCCACTGGCTGCCCGCCACCGAGGCGCTCGCGGTCGCGGGCCTGCAGCCGCTCACCCTGGCGGCCAAGGAGGGCCTGGCCTTGCTCAACGGCACCCAGGCGTCCACCGGTTATGCCTTGCGGGGCCTGTTCGAAGCCGAAGAACTGTTCGCCGCGGCCGTTGCCTGTGGTGGCCTGAGCGTCGAGGCGCTGCTCGGCTCGCGCGCGCCGTTCGATGCGCGTATCCATGATGCCCGCGGCCAGCGCGGGCAGATCGATGCCGCCGCCTGCTATCGCGACCTGCTTGGCGACGGCAGCGAGGTATCCGCTTCACACGAGCATTGCGGCAAGGTCCAGGACCCCTACTCGCTACGGTGTCAGCCGCAGGTCATGGGCGCGTGCCTGACCCAGCTGCGCCAGGCTGCCGAGGTGCTGGCGGTCGAGGCCAATGCGGTGTCGGACAACCCGCTGGTGTTCGCCAACGAAGGCGACGTGGTCTCGGGCGGCAACTTCCACGCGGAGCCCGTGGCCATGGCCGCCGACAACATGGCCCTGGCAATTGCCGAGATCGGCTCGCTGAGCGAGCGGCGCATCTCGCTGATGATGGACAAGCACATGTCCCAGCTTCCGCCGTTCCTGGTGGAGAACGGCGGCGTCAATTCAGGGTTCATGATCGCCCAGGTCACCGCCGCCGCGCTGGCGAGCGAGAACAAGGCACTCTCCCATCCACACAGCGTCGACAGCCTGCCGACCTCTGCCAACCAGGAAGACCACGTGTCCATGGCGCCGGCAGCGGGAAAGCGCCTGTGGGAGATGGCCGAGAACACCCGCGGCGTGTTGGCCATCGAATGGCTGGGCGCCTGCCAGGGACTGGACCTGCGAGAGGGGCTCAAGTCCTCGGTGAAGCTCGAGCATGCGCGGCAGATCCTGCGCCACGAAGTCTCTCATTACGACAAGGACCGCTTCTTCGCGCCGGATATCGAGGCGGCGGTGCAGTTGCTGGCCGAAGGGCGGTTGACCGGTTTGTTGCCAGTGGGTGTGTTGCCTAGCCTGTGACTTCATCGCTGGCCTATCGCGGGAGATACCCATGACAACTCTCTGGCATCACTGCCATGCGGCAACCCTGGCCGGGGGCCGCTACTCGACCATCGAGAACGCGGCGATCATTACCCGCGACGGGCTGATCGACTGGATCGGCCCACTCGGTGACCTGCCGCACACGCCCATCGACAGGCGCGTCGATCTCGAAGGCGCCTGGGTCACCCCGGGCCTGATCGACTGCCACACCCACGCGGTATTTGGCGGTAACCGCAGCGCCGAGTTCGAACAGCGCCTGCAAGGCGTGAGCTATGCCGAGATCGCCGCGCAGGGTGGCGGCATCGCCAGCACCGTGCGGGCGACTCGCATGGCCAGCGAGGACGAACTGTTCAGCAGCGCCCGGCAGCGGCTGCTGGCGCTGATGCGCGATGGCGTCACCACCGTGGAGATCAAGTCCGGCTATGGCCTGGACCTGGCCAGCGAACGAAAGATGCTGCGGGTCATTCGCCGGCTCGGCGAGGAGCTTGCGCTGACCGTGCGCAGTACCTGTCTTGCCGCCCATGCGTTACCCCCGGAATACGCCGGGCAGGCTGACGACTATATCGCCCATGTCTGCGAGCAGATGCTCCCGGCCCTGGCCGATGAAGGGCTGGTAGACGCGGTCGATGCCTTCTGCGAGCACCTGGCGTTTTCCGCCGAACAGGTCGAGCGCGTGTTCATCACGGCGCGCGAGCTGGGGCTGCCGGTCAAGCTGCATGCCGAACAGCTGTCTTCGTTGCACGGATCGAGCCTGGCGGCGCGGTACCAGGCGCTCTCGGCCGATCACCTGGAGTTCATGAACGAGGATGACGCCATCGCCATGGCGCAAGCCGGCACAGTGGCCGTGCTGCTGCCCGGCGCTTTCTATTTCCTGCGCGAAACCCGCTTGCCGCCGGTGGACGCCCTGCGCAGGCATGGGGTGAAGATCGCGCTGGCCAGCGACCTCAACCCTGGCACCTCGCCGGGACTGTCGCTGCGCCTGATGCTCAACATGGGCTGCACCTTGTTCCGCATGACGCCCGAGGAAGCCTTGGCCGGCGTGACGCTCCATGCGGCCACGGCGCTCGGGCTTGGCGCCAGCCATGGCTCGCTGGAACCTGGCAAGGTGGCCGACTTCGTGGCCTGGCGAATCGAGCGGCCGGCCGACCTGGCCTACTGGCTGGGCGGCGAGTTACCCAGGCGTGTGGTTCGCGGCGGCGATGAACCGAGCGAGGCTTCATGGACAGGGCTGTGAGGTTTTCCCAGGGCCGCCTGCCGCTGCTGGTCAGCATCCCCCATGCCGGCCTGCGGCTGACCCCGACGGTTGCGCGCGGGCTGGTGGCGGCCGCACGCAGCCTGCCGGACACCGACTGGCATATCCCTCGGCTGTACGACTTCGCCCATGGGCTCGGTGCCAGCGTGATCGCAGGAGAGTATTCGCGTTTCGTCATCGACCTGAACCGCCCGGAGGATGACCAGCCGTTGTATGCCGGCGCCACTACCGGCCTCTACCCGGCGACGCTGTTCGATGGGCAGCCGCTGTTCGAGGACGGGCTGGCGCCTGGCGCCGTGGTGCGGGCCGCGTACCTGGAGCAGGTCTGGAGGCCTTACCACGACGCCCTTCACCGCGAGCTGGTGCGCCTGCGCCAGGTTTTCGGCTACGCGCTGCTCTGGGATGCCCATTCGATTCGCTCACACGTTCCCCGCCTGTTCGACGGCACACTGCCGGACTTCAACCTCGGCACGTTCAACGGGACCAGCTGCGATCACGTCCTGGCCGAATGTCTCCAAGGCGTCTGCGCCCAGGCCAGCGGCTACCGCCACGTGCTCAACGGCCGCTTCAAGGGTGGGCACATCACCCGGCGCTACGGCGATCCGCTGCAGCATGTGCATGCAGTGCAGCTGGAACTGGCGCAGAGGACCTACATGGACGAATCGGAGCCGTTTGCCTACCGGGAGGATCTGGCGCAAGGCACGCAGGTGATCCTGCGGCAGCTGCTGACCACCATGCTGGAATGGGGCAGGATGCGGTACGCATGAATGCGCCTGCTGCCGGTAAGAGCTGCGCGCTGATATCTGGCCACACACAGGTACATGCTCTGAGCGCAATTCAGGTTTATGATGCCGGACGGCAGAATAAATCCCCACACGGAGTGCGCAATGCAGACCTTGTACCCACAGATCAAACCCTACGCCCGGCACGATCTGGCCGTGGAAGCGCCGCATGTGTTGTATGTCGTCGAGAGCGGCTCGCCCGAGGGTCTGCCGGTGGTGTTCATCCACGGTGGTCCGGGTGCCGGTTGCGATGCCCAGAGCCGCTGCTATTTCGATCCCAACATCTATCGCATCATCACCTTCGACCAACGTGGCTGCGGTCGCTCGACGCCACACGCCAGCCTCGAGAACAACACGACCTGGCACCTGGTCGAAGATCTCGAGCGCATTCGCAAGCACCTGGGCATAGACAAGTGGCTGCTGTTTGGCGGCTCCTGGGGCTCCACCCTGTCACTGGCGTACGCCCAGGCCCATCCCGACCGGGTCCACGGCCTGATCCTGCGCGGGATCTTCCTGTGCCGTCCGCAGGAAATCGAATGGTTCTACCAGTCCGGCGCGAGCCGCCTGTTCCCTGACTACTGGCAGGACTACATCGCACCCATCCCGCCAGAAGAACGCGGCGACATGCTCAAGGCCTTCCACAAGCGCCTGACCGGCAACGACCAGATCGCCCAGATGCACGCCGCCAAGGCCTGGTCGACCTGGGAAGGCCGCACCGCCACCCTGCGCCCCAACCCGCTGGTGGTCGACCGCTTCTCGGAGCCGCAACGGGCGCTGTCGATCGCGCGCATCGAAAGCCACTACTTCGTCAACAATGCCTTCCTGCAGCCCGATCAGCTGATCCGCGACATGCCAAGGATCGCCCACCTGCCGGCAGTCATCGTGCACGGTCGCTATGACGTGATCTGCCCGCTCGATAACGCCTGGGAACTGCACCAGGCCTGGCCGAACAGTGAGCTGAAAGTGATTCGTGACGCTGGCCACGCGGCCTCGGAGCCGGGCATCACCGATGCATTGGTACGCGCTGCCGACCAGATGGCGCGACGCCTGCTCGACCTGCCCCTGGAAGAAGCATGAAGGGGCTGCTGCAGCGCGTGCGCGGTGCACGCGTGGAAGTGGCCGGCGAGACTGTCGGCGCGATCGACCAGGGCTTGCTGGTACTGGTTGCGGTAGAGCCCGGCGACACCCGCGAGCACGCCGACAGGTTGCTCCACAAGCTGCTCAACTACCGGGTCTTCAGCGATGCCGAAGGCAAGATGAACCTCTCGCTCAAGGATATGGGCGGTGGTCTGCTGCTGGTGTCCCAGTTCACCCTGGCGGCCGATACTCGCAGCGGCATGCGGCCGGGATTCTCCACGGCAGCGCCGCCAGCGCTCGGGGCCGAACTGTTCGACTATCTGCTAGGCCGTGCCATGGGCCAGCACACCCCGGTGGCCAGTGGCAGGTTCGGGGCCGACATGCAGGTGCACCTGGTCAATGATGGCCCCGTAACATTTATGTTACAAATCTGAACAGAAAATCCCCGCTCCAAGCATGAAAAGCCTGGTTTTCTTCGATAAATAGTTGTGCCTGCCTGATGCGTTGTCATGCAGCCTGCTGGATAATCCCGCGCTGCATGAACCGGCGTCCGCAGGTTCGTTTCACCCTGACTTGAAGTACCGTCCGGAACCCCTTGGGGAATCATTGCTCCCAAATGGGGTCCGAACTGTGCTCGCCAACCCGGCATCTGTCGCTGGCCGTTGGTTCTATGATCTGTTTTCGGCGAGGGTTGCTCGTGATTGTAAGTCCCCATAACGCACCAAGAATCCCCGGCAAACGGCTGCGCAAGGCCTTGTTGGCAAGCGCAACACTGGTCGGCCTGTTGAGCGCGGGCCAGCTGTGGGCATTCAATCTTGATGATGTTGCAGCCAAGGCGAAGGATCTGGCCGGCCAGAAGTTCGAAGCGCCCAAGAGCAATCTTCCCGCCGTCTTCCGCGACATGAAGTATGCCGATTATCAGAAAATCCGTTTCCTTCAGGAAAAGGCCGAATGGGCTGGCGAGAAGACCCCATTCAAGCTGTCCTTCTATCACCAGGGCATGCATTTCGACACGCCGGTGAAAATCAACGAAGTCACCGCGACTACGGTCGAAGAGATCAAGTACGACCCGAGCCGTTTCGACTTCGGCGACGTGCCTCACGACGCCAAGACCACCGAAAACCTCGGCTATGCCGGTTTCCGCGTGCTCTACCCGATCAACAAGGCCGACAAGCAGGACGAGATCATGACCCTGCTGGGTGCCAGCTATTTCCGCGTGGTCGGCAAGGGCCATGTCTATGGCCTGTCGGCCCGTGGCCTGGCCATCGATACCGCGTTGCCGTCCGGTGAGGAGTTCCCACGGTTCACCGAGTTCTGGGTAGAGCGCCCGAAAGCTGCCGACAAGCACCTGGTGATCTACGCCTTGCTCGACTCGCCGCGCTCGACCGGTGCCTACAAGCTGACCCTGCGCCCTGGCAGCGACACCATCGTCGACGTGAAGTCGCGGGTGTACCTGCGTGACCACGTCAGCCGCCTGGGCATCGCGCCGTTGACCAGCATGTTCCTGTTCGGCAGCAACCAGCCGTCCAAGGTGCTCAACTACCGTCCGGCCCTGCATGACTCCGAAGGCCTGTCGATCCATGCGGCCAACGGCGAATGGCTGTGGCGTCCGCTGAACAATCCCAAGCACCTGGCAGTGAGCAATTTCAGCGTCGAGAACCCGCGTGGTTTCGGCCTGCTCCAGCGCCAGCGCGACTTCAGCCATTACGAAGACCTGGATGACAACTACCAGAAGCGTCCAAGCGCCTGGATCGAGCCACGTGGCGACTGGGGCAAAGGCACCGTCGACCTGGTCGAGATCCCGACCGCCGACGAGACCAACGACAACATCGTGGCCTTCTGGAGCCCGGAGAAACTGCCAGAGCCTGGCCAGCCGGTCGACTTCGACTATCGCCTGCACTGGACCATCGACGAATCCCAGTTCCATTCCCCTGACCTGGGCTGGGTCAAGCGCACCATGCGTTCCACCGGCGACGTCAAGCAATCCAACCTGATCCGCCAGCCTGACGGCAGTGTGGCCTTCCTGGTCGACTTCGAAGGCCCGGTACTGGCCAAGCTGCCGGAAGACACCGCCGTGCGCAGCCAGGTCAGCCTGGACGACAACGCCGAGCTGGTCGAGAACAACCTGCGCTACAACCCCGAGACCAAGGGCTGGCGCCTGACCCTGCGAATGAAGCTCAAGGACCCGGCCAAGTCGGTACAGATGCGCGCCGCGCTGGTACGTGACGTACCGGTCGAGCCGGCCACGCCCGCTGTTCAGGAAAAGCCTGCGGCCAAGCACGTCAAGGCCGAGACCGCCAAGGCGCAGAAAGCAGCCGAGCAACCTGCCGCCGATGCGGCTTCCACCACCGAGGCCCCGGCCACCACCGAACAGGTGCTGACCGAGACCTGGAGCTACCAGTTGCCTGCCGATGAGTAATTCAAGTCCACGGCCAGAATCGCTCGTCGAGTACCTGGCCCACCTTCCCCTGAGCGACGAGCAGCGGGCCGAACTCGCCAGCTGCACTTCGTTCAGCGAGCTGCATCAACGCCTCTCGGCCCAGGACGCGAGCAGCCCTGCCGACGCCGTCCAGGGATCGGTGGGCAGTCGCCTGACCCTGGGCAGCGCCGGTGAACTCGAGGACGCCGAAATGCTCGGCGTCGATGCGCGTGGGCGCCTGTGCCTGAAGATCGCGCCGCCGATCCAGCGCACGCGAGTGATTCCCGAGCCGTGGCGCACCAATATCCTGGTCCGCGCCTGGCGCCGCATGACCGGGCGCACCAACCCCGCCCAGCCGCCCAAGCGCGAGCTGCCTTCGGCGCGCTGGCGCTGGGTCGGTTCGATGCGTCGCTATATCCTGCTGGCCCTGATGCTGGGGCAGACGCTGGTGGCCGGCTGGTACATGAAGGGCATCCTTCCCTACCAGGGCTGGTCCTTTGTCGATCTCGACGAGATCACCCGCCAGCCGGTGCTGGACACCATCATCCAGGTCTGGCCGTACGCCTTGCAGACCAGCATCCTGATCCTGTTCGGCATCCTGTTCTGCTGGGTGTCGGCGGGCTTCTGGACCGCCTTGATGGGTTTTCTCGAATTGCTCACCGGGCGCGACAAGTACCGTATCTCGGGCAGTAGCGCAGGCAACGAGCCAATCGAGGCGGGTGCCCGCACGGCCATCGTCATGCCGATCTGCAACGAGGACGTGCCACGGGTCTTTGCCGGCCTGCGCGCGACGTTCGAATCGGTAGCCGCCACGGGCGACCTCGACCGCTTCGACTTCTTCGTGCTCAGCGATACCAACGACACCGACATCGCCGTGGCCGAGCAGCAGGCATGGCTTGAAGTCTGCCGCGAGGCCAAGGGCTTCGGACGTATCTTCTATCGGCGCCGGCGTCGCCGGGTCAAGCGCAAGAGCGGCAACCTCGACGACTTCTGCCGCCGCTGGGGCGGCGAGTACCGCTACATGGTGGTACTCGATGCCGACAGCGTGATGAGCGGTGAATGCCTGACCAGCCTGGTGCGCCTGATGGAGGCCAACCCGGATGCCGGTATCGTGCAGACCGCGCCCAGAGCATCGGGCATGGATACCCTGTATGCGCGCATGCAGCAGTTCGCCACCCGCGTGTACGGCCCGCTGTTCACCGCCGGCCTGCACTTCTGGCAGCTGGGCGAATCGCACTACTGGGGCCACAACGCGATCATCCGCATGAAACCCTTCATCGAGCACTGCGCCCTGGCGCCGCTGCCAGGCAAGGGCGCCTTCGCCGGGGCGATCCTCTCCCACGATTTCGTCGAGGCCGCGCTGATGCGCCGTGCCGGCTGGGGCGTGTGGATCGCCTACGACCTGCCGGGCAGCTACGAGGAACTGCCGCCCAACCTGCTCGACGAGCTCAAGCGCGACCGGCGCTGGTGCCATGGCAACCTGATGAACTTCCGCCTGTTCCTGGTCAAGGGCATGCACCCGGTGCACCGCGCGGTATTCCTGACCGGGGTGATGTCGTACCTGTCTGCGCCGCTGTGGTTCTTCTTCCTGGTGCTGTCGACCGCGTTGCTGGCGACCAACACGCTGATGGAGCCGCAGTATTTCCTGGAGCCGTTTCAGCTCTACCCGCTGTGGCCACAGTGGCACCCGGAAAAAGCCATTGCACTGTTCTCCACCACCATCGTGCTGCTGTTCCTGCCCAAGCTGTTGAGCATCATCCTGATCTGGGCCAAGGGTTCCAAGGAGTTCGGCGGACGAATCAAGGTCACCCTGTCGATGCTGCTGGAGATGCTGTTCTCCATGCTGCTGGCGCCGGTGCGGATGATCTTCCACACCCGCTTCGTGCTGGCCGCCTTCCTCGGCTGGGCCGCGACCTGGAACTCCCCCCAGCGTGACGATGATTCCACCCCTTGGGGCGAAGCGATACGCCGCCATGGCCCGCAGACCCTGCTGGGTGCTGCCTGGGCGCTGCTGGTCGCATGGCTGAACCCTAGCTTCCTGTGGTGGCTGGTGCCGATCGTGGGTTCGTTGATGCTGTCGATCCCGGTGTCGGTGATTTCCAGCCGGACCAAGCTGGGGCTGCGCGCCAAGGACGAGAAGCTGTTCCTGATTCCCGAGGAGTACGCGACGCCGCACGAGCTGCTGGCCACCGACCAGTACACCCATGAAAACCGCTGGCATGCGCTCAAGGATGGCTTTGTCCGTTCGGTGGTCGATCCTCGCCAGAACGCCCTGGCCTGCGCCATGGCCACTGCTCGTCACGGGCTGGCCGAGCCGATCGAGAAGATGCGCGCCGAGCACATCGCCAAGGCGCTGGAAGTGGGACCGCATGGCCTGAACCTGGCAACCCGGCTGGCCCTGCTGAGCGACCCGGTCGCTCTGGCGCGCCTGCACGAGCGAGTCTGGGCCGAGCAGAAAGCCGAGTGGCTTGACGTCTGGCGCAGCTCGATCGGCAACGACCCGCATTCGCCCTTGTTGCCGTTGCACCCGGAGGGTCAGGCGCAACCATCGCTGGTAGGTGCCTGATCTGAATCTTCAAGGCCGCTCCGCATCACGATGGGAGCGGCCTTGTGCTGCAAGCCCTGGAGGTTGCACTGCACCAGGGCAACAATCTCCCCGCCGCCTCTAGGTCCCAACCCCCCGCATGCGTTAGCATCCCCTGCGATCTTTCGCGGCGGCCCGCCGGCCGTTCGCTGCCAACAATAAAATGCGTGCTCTTTCTTGTTAGGGGACTTGGTGATGATGAAGAAATACCTCTCGCGGCTGCTGGTCGCCGCCACCGCGCTGCTCGCGGTCAGTGCCGCCCAGGCGGGCGCCATCGATGACGCGGTCAAGCGCGGCACCCTGCGGGTGGGCATGGACCCGACCTACATGCCGTTCGAGATGACCAACAAGCGTGGCGAGATCATTGGCTTCGAGGTGGATATCCTCAAGGCCATGGCCAAGTCGATGGGCGTCAAGCTCGAAACCGTCTCCACCGCCTACGACGGCATCATCCCGGCCCTGCTGACCGACAAGTTCGACTTCATCGGCAGCGGCATGACCCTGACCCAGGAACGCAACCTGCGACTGAACTTCAGCGAACCCTTCATCGTGGTCGGCCAGACCCTGCTGATCCGCAAGGAACTGGCAGGCGAGATCAAGTCGTACAAGGACCTCAACAGCGACAAGTACAGCATCACCTCCAAACTGGGGACCACCGGCGAGATGGTCGCCAAGAAACTGATCAGCAAGGCCAAGTACCATGGCTATGACAACGAGCAGGAAGCGGTCATGGACGTGGTCAACGGCAAGGCCGACGCCTTCGTCTACGACGCCCCGTACAACGTGGTGGCGGTGAACAAGGCCGGTGCTGGCAAGCTGCTGTTCCTCGACGAGCCGTTCACCTACGAGCCGCTGGCCTTCGGCTTGAAGAAGGGCGACTACGACAGCGTCAACTTCATCAACAACTTCCTGCACCAGATCAAGCACGACGGTACCTACGATCGAATCCACGACAAGTGGTTCAAGAACACCGACTGGCTCAAGGAAATGGAATAAAGTCTTCGAGCCACCCGCTCAGGCTTTGACCTCGACGCGCAGGCCAACCCTGCGCGTTCGCATTTACGGAACGACCCGACGTGATCAAACACAAGAAAGCCCAGTGGCCCTGGCACGGGCTGACCGCCCTGGTCCTGGTGGGCCTGGCGCTGAGCCTGTACTTCGCTACCTCGATGATCTCCTACGAGTGGCGCTGGAGCCGAGTGCCACAGTATTTCGCCTACCAGGCCGAGGACGCCCAGCGCGCCGCCAGTTAT
Organism: Pseudomonas sp.; assembly: GCA_029239415.1. The sequence goes on from JAQZAY010000011.1 coordinate 24,936, forward strand.
GGGACGGTGCAGGACATCGTCAGCCAGGGCGACACGGCCCGCGTCACCCTGCGTGACGAGGACGGTGGCGAACAGGCGCTCGACGTGGCGCAAGACAGCCTGCAGGTGAGCAGGGGCGACGATGTCGCCGAAGGCGATGTGATAGGCGTCACCCGCCACTGGTCCGCGGGGCCGCTGGCCTGGGGACTGTGGACCACCTTGTGGCTGTCGGTGGTGTCGGGTGCCTTCGGCCTGGTGATCGGGCTGTGTGCCGGGCTGTGCCGGCTGTCGAACAACCCGACGGTGCGCGACCTTTCGACAGTCTATGTCGAGCTGGTGCGCGGCACCCCTTTGCTGGTGCAGATCTTCATCTTCTACTTCTTCATCGGCACCGTGCTCAACCTGTCCCGCGAGTTCGCCGGGGTGGCGGCGCTGGCGCTGTTCACCGGCGCCTATGTCGCCGAGATCGTGCGCGCGGGCGTGCAGTCGATCGCCAAGGGGCAGGGCGAGGCAGCCCGTTCGCTGGGCCTCAATACCAGCCAGTCGATGCGCCACGTGATCCTGCCGCAGGCGTTCAAGCGTGTGCTGCCGCCGCTGGCCGGCCAGTTCATCAGCCTGGTCAAGGACACCTCGCTGGTGTCGGTGATTGCCATCACCGAGCTGACCAAGAGCGGCCGCGAGGCCATCACCACCTCGTTCTCGACCTTCGAGATCTGGTTCTGTGTGGCAGGCCTGTACCTGCTGATCAACCTGCCGCTGTCGCACATCGCCAGCCGGCTCGAGCGGAGGCTTGCGCAAAGTGATTGAAGTCCGTGACCTGCTGAAAGTGTTCGATACCCGCGGCCAGGTAGTGCGCGCAGTCGACAACGTCACCACGCGCGTGGCCAAGGCCGAGGTGGTGGTGGTGCTGGGCCCGTCGGGCTCGGGCAAGTCGACCTTCCTGCGCTGCCTCAACGGCCTGGAGGATTTCGACGAGGGCCACGTGGCCATCGACGGCCTGCAGCTCGATGACCCCAGGACCGACATCAACGCCTATCGCCGCGAAGTCGGCATGGTGTTCCAGCACTTCAACCTGTTCCCGCACATGACCGTGCTGGAGAACCTGTGCCTGGCGCAGAAGGTGGTGCGCAAGCGCGGCAAGGCCGAGCGCGAGGCCAAGGCCCGGGCCCTGCTGGAGAAGGTCGGCATCAGCCAGAAGGCCAACGAGTATCCTTCGCGCCTGTCGGGGGGGCAGCAACAGCGCGTGGCCATTGCCCGGGCGCTGGCGATGGACCCCAAGGTCATGTTGTTCGACGAGCCGACCTCGGCGCTCGACCCGGAAATGGTCGGTGAAGTGCTGGACGTCATGAAGACATTGGCCCAGGAAGGCATGACCATGGTCTGCGTGACCCATGAGATGGGCTTTGCCCGCGAAGTGGCTGACCGGGTGCTGTTCTTCGACCATGGCAAGCTGCTGGAAGACGCGCCGCCCAAGGCGTTCTTCAGCGCTCCGAAAGACCCCCGCGCCCAGGCATTCCTGCGCCAGGTGCTCTGATCCCACAGGTACTGCAGCGTGGCTGTGGACGGCGGGCTACAGCCGGAACTTGCCCACCAGCCCCTGCAGATGCGTCCCCAGCCGCGCCAGCTCCACACTCGATGCCGCCGTCTCTTCGCTGGCGGCCGAGGTCTGGTCGGAGATGTCGCGCACGTTCATCACGCTGCGGTTGATTTCCTCGGCCACGGCGCTCTGCTGTTCGGCGGCCGTGGCGATCTGCTGGTTCATCGCCTGGATCGAGGATACGGTGCTCGTGATGGTGTGCAGTGAATCGCCGGCCCGGCGGGTCAGTTCCACGCTGCTGTCGGTCAGGCCGCGGCTGCTGTCCATCACGCTGGCCACCTGCTGGGTGCCCTGCTGCAGCCCAGCGATCAGCTCCTCGATCTCCTCGGTGGATTTCTGCGTGCGCTGGGCCAGGCTGCGCACCTCGTCAGCGACCACGGCAAAGCCGCGGCCGGCTTCGCCCGCGCGGGCCGCCTCGATGGCGGCGTTGAGTGCGAGCAGGTTGGTCTGCTGGGCGACCGACTTGATCACGTCGAGCACGCTGCCGATCTTGCTGCTTTCGCTCTTGAGCTGGGTCATGGCCTCGGTGGAATTGTCCACCTCCCTGGCGAGCCGCTCGATCTGCGCAATGGCCTCGCCCACCACGCGATCACCCTCGCGAGCCTGCTGGTCGGCCATCAACGCGGCCTCCGAGGCCTGCTCGGCGTTGCGCGCGACCTCGTGCACGGTAGCGGCCATCTGGTTCATGGCGGTGGCCACCTGGTCGGTCTCGACCTTCTGGTTGTTGACCCCGGAGCTGGTCTGTTCGGTGACGGCCGACAGCTCTTCGGCGGCGCTGGCGATCTGGGTGACGCCTTCGCCGATCCCGCCGATCAGCTCGCGCAGGTTACCGGTCATGCGCTGCATGCTGGCTTGCAGCTGGCCCAGCTCGTCGCGGCGCTCGACCGCCTGGTCCAGGCGCAGATCGCCATTGGCCACACGCTCGGCGGCGGTGAGGGTCTGGCGCAGAGGCAGGACGATCTGCCGGGTAATCACCCAGGCGGCAAGCATGCCCAACAGCAGGGCCAGCACGGTGCCCCCGGCCAGGGTGGCCTTGGCCTTGCGGGTGTCGGCATCGCGTACCTGGGTCTGCGAGGCGGTCAGGGCCTCGCTGTTGTCGATCAGCACCTGGCCTTGCGTGGCCATGCGCTGCAAGGCCTGGTCGATCAGCTGGGTCGTCTGGACGGCGTTGCCCGCTGGCGCCGTGAGGCTGGCCTCG
>JAQZAY010000265.1 GCA_029239415.1 Pseudomonas sp.
CCGAGGCGGCCGATGATACCGATATTGCGAAATTGCTCCATGAGGCTCCTGCTCGGGTCTGTTCTGGCTATCGGGATGCGCCAGGCACATTCCACAACGCTGTCGCGCAACCAGCGGTTGCGGACACAAATACGGATCTGGATTATGGAGTAAAGCCGTTGCCGCACAAAACCCTTTCAGCCACCGCGCCATTGACCGGGATCGTCCCATGAATCCATTTGCCGCCCTCGCCGACTTCCCGCGCCACCTGCGCCAGCCCCAGGTGCGCGATCTGGCGTGGGTCATCCTCGCCCCGCCGCTGCTGCACACAGCGCCCTGGACGCAACGCCATCCCCTGGCCGGCAGCCGCTGGGCCGAACGGCCCGAAGACTTGCAGGCGTGGCTGCAGGCCCTGGACGATGCCAGCCAACCCCTGGTCGACTGGCTGGCCCAGGCCCCCACGAGACGCCTTGGCCTGTACTACGAACGCCTGTGGCAATTCGCCCTGCACCAGGCGCCCGGTATCGAGCTGCTCGCCGCCAATCTGCCGATTCGCAAGGGTGGACACACGTTGGGCGAGCTCGACATGGTGATTCGCGACCGCGACGGCGTGCATCACCTGGAACTGGCCATCAAGCTGTACCTGGGCCCGGTGGCCGCCGACGGCCACGACGCCTTCCAGTGGCTGGGCCCCAACACCCAGGACCGGCTGGGTCGCAAGCTCAACCACCTGGCCGAGCACCAGTTGCCCATTTCCACGTCCAGTCAGGGCCGCGAAGCCTTGCACGAACTGGGCATAGAGCAGTTCGACGCCCACCTGTGGCTGGCCGGCTACCTGTTCTACCCTTGGCCAGGTGCAGCGAGCGCGCCCGAACATGCCCACCCCGACCACTTGCGCGGACGCTGGGTGCATCAGCGCGATTGGCCGATCTTCGTCGAGCAACGCCCGGACGGGCGCTGGCAGCCGCTGCCGCGCGATGCCTGGCTGGCACCGGCTCGCCTCGCTGCCGCCGACGCCTGGGCACCCGACCAGCTCAACGCCTGGCTGCAGCAACTGGACCCACTCGCCGCCGCGCAGATGCTCGTGCGGCTGACCCACGACGCTCATGGTGACTGGCAGGAAGCCGAGCGGGTCTTCCTGGTCGCCGACCCCTGGCCAGCCCTGCCGGGCGTGTAAAGCACGGAGCTGGCTAAAGATGTCCACGGCCGGCCCGATACCCTGTGCATGACCGCTCGAGTAGTCGCCCGATGACCTGGAGAAACACCCACGCGCGTTACGGCAGCCTGTCCATCGCCCTTCACTGGTCGATGCTGGTCCTGCTGGCCGCCACCTATGCGTGTATCGAGTTGCGCGGACAATTCGCACGAGGCAGCGGCGCGCGCGTACTGATCGTGCAGTTTCACTTCATGCTGGGCCTGAGCGTGGGTTTGCTGGTGTGGCTGCGTCTGCTGGCACGAAGCCTGGGCGTCACCCCGCGCATCGTTCCGCCTCTCCCCGCCTGGCAGACCCGCCTGGCCAGCCTGATGCACCTTGCACTCTACGCCTTGATGATCGGCCTGCCGTTGCTCGGCTGGCTGATCCTCAGCGCGCAGAACCGGCCTATCTCGTTCTGGGGCATCGAGTTGCCTCACCTGATCGGCGAGGACCGTGACCTCGGTGGGCGCCTGCAGGAATGGCACATGCGCATCGCCGGCTGGGGCTATTGGCTGATCGGCCTGCACGGCCTGCTGGGCCTGGGCCATCATTATCTGCGCGGCGACAATACCCTGCGCCGCATGCTGCCGCAGCGCGACTGAAACATCACGGCGCGGCCCGCCAACCCTGCAGGCCACCGGTGTGCACGAACACCACGCGGCTGCCTGCAGCGAGCACGCCCGCCATTGCCGCCTCGCGCAAGGCCCACAACGCCTTGGCCGTGTACACCGGCTCCAGGGGAATACCGGCCTCGGCTTCACAGTCGCGCATGAACGCCAGCAGCGCGCTGTCCGTTTTGGCAAAGCCGCCACGGCTGGCATCGAGCAGGGTGTGACCCCGTTCGCCGCACAGCGCATTCACCTGTTCCTGCACACCATGGCCCGGCCCGACCGCCAGCGCTCCGTAAATCCGGCGCTGCCCGCCTTCGGCCAGGACCAGGCCGGCCAGAGTCGTACCGGTACCCACGGCCAGCCACCATGCCTCGAAATCGTCCCAGCCGATATCTGCCAGTTGCGCCTGCACTTGAACCCTCAGAGCTGCACACCCCTTGGCCCCCAGCAACCCTCCGCCACCCTCGGGCACCGGCAGCAGATCGGGGTAGCGTGCCTGCCAGGGTGCCCAGAAATCATCCCGGTGGCGCTGTCGATACCCCTCGTAACCCAACCAGTGCAACTCCATTCCCCACCGCTGCAGGTCAACCACGGTCGGCGTTATCTGGGCATGGCCGCGCAGCAAGCCGACCGTGCGCAGACCCAGGCGCTCACCGGCCGCCGCCAGGGCATGCAGGTGATTGGAATGGGCACCGCCCAGACTGATGAGCCCCCTGCAGCCAGCGGCCCGAGCGGCCAGCAGGTGATGCTGCAGTTTGAACGACTTGTTGCCGCTGATCAGCGGATCGATGAGGTCCAGCCGGAGTATGGCCGCCTCGATGCCAGCCTCGGCGAGCCAGGACAATCGCAAGGGTTGCAACGGGGCGCGTGGTAGATCAAGAAGCATGAGGGCCTGACAAGCTGGACGTGGGAATGCAGCGGCGCCGGGACCGACCTGGCGCGCTGCTCATTCTACAGCACGGCTGCCAGGCGCGAGCCCTGGTCGATGGCGCGTTTGGCGTCCAGTTCAGCGGCCACGTCCGCACCGCCGATCAGGTGCACTCGCTGCCCGGCCTCGATCAGCCCCTGTTCCAGCTCGCGCAATGGATCCTGCCCGGCACAGATCACCACGTTGTCCACCGCCAGCACCCGCGGCTCGCCCCCGCCCACGCGTACATGCAGACCGGCGTCATCGATCTTCAGGTACTCGACGCCGTTGACCATGCGCACGCCCTTGCTCTTCAGTCCGGCGCGATGAATCCAGCCGGTCGTCTTGCCCAGGCCTTCACCCACCTTGCCGGCCTTGCGCTGCAGCAGATAGACCTCGCGCGCCGGCGCGTGGGTCTGCGCCGCAACCCCAGCCACACCGCCGCGGGCGTGCAGCGTCAGGTCGATGCCCCACTCCTTCCAGAATGCCTCACGATCAAGGCTGGTGAACGGCCCCTGATGCACCAGAAACTCGCTGACGTCGAAGCCGATGCCACCGGCGCCGATCACCGCCACACGTTGTCCCACCGGGCGCCGTGCCAGCAGCACGTCCAGATAACCCAGCACCATGGGATGGTCGATACCCTGGATGTCCGGCAGCCGCGGGGCGATGCCGGTGGCCAGCACGATCTCGTCGAAACCTCCGGCTGTCAGCGCGGCTACATCGACCCGCGCGCCCAGGCGCACGTCCACGCCGAGCCGCGTCAGCCTGCGATCGAAATAGCGCAAGGTTTCGTTGAATTCTTCCTTGCCGGGAATGCGCTTGGCCACGTTGAACTGACCGCCGATCTCGTCGCGCGAGTCGAACAGCGTCACCGCATGGCCGCGCTCGGCCGCCACGGTGGCCGCCGCCAACCCGGCCGGCCCGGCCCCTACGATGGCAATCCTGCGTACCTGGGTCACGGGCAGATAGTTGAGTTCGGTTTCATGGCAGGCGCGCGGGTTGACCAGGCAACTGGTCAACTTGCCAGCGAAAGTGTGATCCAGGCAGGCCTGGTTACAGGCGATGCAGGTGTTGATCTCGTCGCCCCGGTCGGCAGCGGCCTTGTTGATGAATTCAGGGTCGGCCAGGAATGGCCGCGCCATCGATACCATGTCCGCGTCGCCATCGGCCAGGATGCGCTCGGCCACCTCCGGGGTGTTGATCCGGTTGGTGGTGATCAGCGGCAGCCGCACCGCCGTGCGCAACTTGGCCGTGACCTTGCTGAACGCCGCGCGGGGCACCTTGGTGGCGATGGTCGGAATGCGCGCTTCGTGCCAGCCGATACCGGTGTTGATCAGCGTGGCTCCCGCCGCCTCGATGGCCTGGGCCAACTCGACCACTTCCTCCCAGATGCTGCCGCCTTCGATCAGGTCGAGCATGGACAGGCGGAAGATGATGATGAACTCGCGACCGACCGCTTGCCTTACCTGACTGACGATCTCGACCGCCAGGCGCATGCGATTGGCGTAGCTGCCGCCCCAGCGATCGGTACGCTGGTTGCTGTGGGCTGCCAGGAACTGATTGATGAAGTAGCCTTCCGAGCCCATGATCTCGACACCGTCATAGCCCGCCGACTGGGCCAGCCGAGCACAGGCGACGAAATCGGCGATCTGCTTCTGAATGCCTTCTTCATCCAGCTCGTGTGGCTTGAACGGGTTGATCGGCGCCTGAATGGCACTTGGCGCCACCAGCTTGGGGCTGTACGCATAGCGCCCGGCATGCAGGATCTGCAGGCAGATCTTGCCGCCGGCCTCATGCACCGCCTGGGTCACGATCCGATGCTTTTGCGCCTCCTCGGGCGTGCTCAGCTTGGCCGCCCCGGCATACACCCCGCCTTCTTCGTTCGGAGCAATGCCGCCGGTGACGATCAGGCCCACTCCACCCCGCGCACGTTCGGCGAAATACGCCGCCATGCGTTCGAACCCACCAGGTTTTTCCTCGAGGCCGGTGTGCATGGAACCCATCAGACTCCGGTTGCGCAAGGTGGTGAAACCCAGGTCCAGAGGTGCCAGCAGATGAGGATAGGGAGCAGCGGCCATGGGATCTCCACAGGCAGGATCACGGATAGGTGCAGAGCCTCTTTCAGCGGGCTCGGTCACGACGAGTGTCTGACAGTAAAGACCCGAGCCGCCTGCCTCAATGACCAGAAATGACAAGTCATTGATCATGCCGCACGCGACGTCTACCCTAGTGCGGATTCACCAACAGGAGCTGATTGTTGTCCCTCATGCGTAAAATCCTGATGTCCGTGGTCGCCCTGCTTTGCCTGGCGGCGTTGACCACCTATGCGCTGTGGACGACCCAGCGGCCCGTGGGCCACTACCTGTCGGACCTGCGCGTCACGTTCGAGGGGGTCGACGGCGTGCCGGCCGGGCGGGGCAATCTACTGGGCGTTCAGCCCGAACTGTTCCCGGCGGACTACCAGAGTGTCGAACGCCTGCGCCTGAAACTGGCCGGCTATCTGCAACACGCCCAGGACGCCGGCCTGCTCAACGACAAGACCATCGTCGTGCTGCCCGAGCACATCGGCACCTGGTTGTGGGCCGTGGGCGAGAAGAACGAGTTCTACCAGGCTGCGCAACGCCGCGAT
>JAQZAY010000266.1 GCA_029239415.1 Pseudomonas sp.
GCTGTTCATCCTGCTGCTGTCGCCGCTGATCGAACGCATCCCGCTGGCGGCCCTGGTCGGGGTGATGTTCGTGGTGGCGCAGCAGACCTTCGCCTGGGCATCGTTGCGCGTGCTGCACAAAGTGCCTGTCAATGACGTCCTGGCGATCATCGCCGTGACCGTGGTGACGGTGCTCACCGATCTGGCGACTGCGGTGCTGTTCGGCATCGTCATCGCCGCCATCAGTTTTGCCTGGCAGCACGCCCGCGAGCTGTATGCGAGCGGCCACCTCGAGGCGGATGGCAGCAAGCTGTACACGGCCCATGGCACCTTGTTCTTCGCGTCCACCACGCCGTTTCTCGACCAGTTCGATCCGGCCGGGGATCCCGAGCGGGTCACCCTGGACTGCCAGCACCTGACCTTCGTCGACTATTCGGCGATCGCCGCGTTGAAGACCCTGCGCGAGCGCTACGCCAAGGCTGGCAAGCATCTGCGCGTGGTGCACCTGTCGGAGCGCTGCAAGAAGCTGCTCAAGCGCGCCGGGGAGCATTGATCCACGGGTGATGACGCTGCGCGGACGTCAGTCGCCGACGGCTTGCAGGTGCCAGGTACCGGCGTCCTCGCGGGCCAGCCCACTGGCCGGCAGCAGGGCCAGCAGGCGTTCGTGCAGGCTGGCGTCGGTAAAGCCTTTCACGGTGTCGATCTCGAGCTCGCCGCGGGCATTCAGGTCGGTCTTGGTATAGGACAGCCATGCTTTCTTCAGGGCCTGCAGCACGTCGCTGCCTGCCGTCATCGCGAAGCGTCGATGCACCGGCTGACCCTGCATCACGAAGGTGTGCCGATAGGTGTAAGTGCTGTCGTCGCCTTGCAGTTCCAGGCAGCGGTGGCAGCGGCACGGACCGTCGCCGAAGGCGTTGCGCAGGTAAGTGTTGAAGTCGACCACAGGCTTGAGGGCCAGGCGTTTGTCGGTCTCGAACAGGTCGGCGATCAGGGGTGGCTCGGCGCTCACGGGCGATCCTCATGGTGGTAGGGCGGGCTTCGGCGCGCACCCTAGCAGATCGCGCCAGGGGAGGCCATGACGGCGACGCCGCAGCCCAGGCTCGCCTATCGGCGCGCACTGGCATACCCTACGCACCTTCCGGCACCGCAGTGCCGTCCATTGCACCCCATGAGGTAGATCGCTTGAGTCAGTTCCCGTACACCGCCACCGTGACCATCAGTGCAGAATCCCACGGGGGCGAGGTCGAGGCCGTCGAGAACACGGCCATGCGCATCGGGCTGGAAGCCGTGACCGAAACCCTGAAAAAAGCCCACTTCATCGGCACGCTGGCCGCGCCGGACGGTGCGACCCACATCTGCGTCACCCTGGAGAACGGGCTGAGCTACTACGGCCCGATCGTCAACGGGCACGCCGAGCTCGAAGGGGGCTGGATCGCCTTCGAGTCGGACATGCTGACGCCTCAGGAGCTGGGGCTCTAAACGCTTTCCAGCTCGCCCAGGCACTGCTCGAGAATGTCCAGGCCCTCCTCGAGCACTGCAGGCTCGATGGTCAAGGGCGCCAGCAGGCGCACGATATGCCGGGCCTTGCCGCTGGGCATCAACAGCAACCCCCGCGCTCGGGCCAGGGTCAGCAACCGGGCCAGTTGCGCCGGTGCCGGCTTGCCCTCGGCATCGACGATCTCGAGCCCGCGCATGGCGCCCACGCCGGTCAGCCGGCCCAGGGGCGAGGTCAGGCCCTGCTCGACCCAGCGTTCGTAGCGTGTGGCGATGGCCTGGGCCTGGCGCTCGCCCCAGGTCGCCAGGTGCTCGTCGCTCATCTGCGCCAGGCTTGCCAGCGCTGCCGCGCAGGCGATCGGGTTGCCCGAGTAGGTGCCCCCCAGGCCGCCCTTGGGCAGCGCGTCCAGCAGCGCACGCCGGCCCAGTACCGCGCCGAGGGGCATGCCGCCGGCGATGCTCTTGGCCAGCAGCAGCAGGTCCGGCTCGATCCCCAGGCGCGGGAAGTCGAAGCGCTGGCCTGTGCGGCCGAAGCCTGACTGGATCTCATCGATGATGATCAGGATGCCGTGATCGTCGCAGAAGCGTCGCAGCGCCTGGGCGAAGGCCGGGTCCAGCGCCAGGAAGCCCCCTTCGCCCTGCACCGGCTCCAGGATGAACGCGGCCACGTCCTCTACTGACAGTTCCACGCTGAACAGCCGTTCCAGTGCCGCCCAGGCCTGGGCACAGGTCACGCCGCTGTCGGCGCTGGGGTAGGGCAGGTGATAGGCCGGCCCAGGCAGTTCGCCGACACGTTGCTTGTAAGGCGCGACCTTGCCGTTGAGGTTGAGCGTTGCCAGGGTTCGCCCGTGGAAGGCACCGTCGAAGGCGATGATCGCGCGCTTGCCGGTGGCGCCGCGCACGATCTTCAGTGCGTTCTCGGCGGCCTCCGCGCCACTGTTGGTCAGCATGCCGGCCACCGGGTACGACACCGGCACGAAGGCGCCGAGCCGCTCCATCAGGGTCAGGTAGAGCTGATGGGGCGCGGCGTTGAACGCAGCGTGCGTCAGGCGCGTGGCCTGGTCCTGGATGGCTGCCACCACGGCCGGGTTGCAATGCCCCAGGTTGAGCACGCCGATGCCGCCGATGAAGTCGATGTAGCGCGTGCCCGCCGTGTCCCAGACTTCGGCATTGCGACCGTGGGAGAGGGTGATGGGGTGCACGATGGCGAGGGATGCGCTGATGCTTTCCGGGTTCATGAGTGCCTGGGCCTGGATCGAGGAAGGCCTCCATCGAACCCTGGCACGGCCGGTGGGTGCAAACGAATAATTGGATTGCAGTCATTCCTTCGAGTCGTGAATGAATGTACGTGGCTTGATTTGAACTGAGCGGTTGCTTGCTGTTGGAGCCATCCATTCCCTGTGGGAATTACATGCGTCCAAAAGGTCGTTTGTTGGCCTGCGCAACGTGACGGGATACTGACCTGCATCAACGATGACAATCCGCCAGCGATGCAGGAGTGAGAACAAGATGGTTGTTGATGCGCCTACCTACCCGGATCGACGCGCCAGGTCGCGTGCCTTGGCCGCTGCCGATCGGTCCGTTGCGACGGCTGCAGAACCGACGTGGTCGTCGTACCGCTGACCACATGGCCCTGCCTTTTTCGTCGATCCACCGCCGCCCCGGGCGGCTGCCCACTCGAGGGTTCCCCATGGCTTCACATCCACACAAAAAACAACGCACCTTGCAGCATGGCCTCACCGCCCGCCAGGTGTCGATGATCTCCATCGCTGGGATCATCGGCGCGGGCCTGTTCATCGGCTCGTCCAACGCCATCGCCACCGCCGGCCCTGCGATCCTGATCTCCTACGCCCTGACCGGGCTGCTGGTCCTGCTGGTCATGCGCATGCTCGGCGAGATGGCCATCGCCAACCCCAACAGCGGGTCGTTCTCCACCTACGCCAGCGAGGCCATTGGCCCGTGGGCCGGGTTCACCATCGGCTGGCTGTACTGGTGGTTCTGGGTGCTGATCATTCCGGTCGAAGCCATCGCCGGGGCCGGCATCCTGCATGCCTGGTTCCCCGCGGTGCCGTCCTGGGCCTTCGCCTTCCTGATCATGCTCGTACTGTCGGGCAGCAACCTGGTCAGCGTGAAAAACTTCGGCGAGTTCGAATACTGGTTCGCGCTGGTCAAGGTGATCGCCATCGTCGCCTTCATCATCGTCTGTACCCTGGCAGTGACAGGCTTCTGGCCGCTGGCGTCGGTGTCCGGCATCAGCCAGCTCTGGGCGCATGGCGGGTTCATGCCCAATGGGTTCGGCACGGTGCTGGGTGGTGTGCTGATCACGATCTTCTCGTTCTTCGGGGCCGAGATCGTGACCATCGCGGCGGACGAAACCGCCAACCCTCAGGAGAAGATCCGCCGCGCCACCAACCTGGTGGTCTACCGCATCGCCATTTTCTACCTGGCCTCGATCTTTCTGGTGGTGTCGCTGGTGGCCTGGAACGACCCGGCGCTGAAGTCGGTGGGGTCGTTCCAACGTGCATTGGAGGTGCTGAACGTGCCGGGTGCCAAGCTGATGGTCGACCTGGTGGTGCTGGTGGCGGTGACCAGTTGCATGAACTCGGGGCTTTACACCGCGTCGCGCATGCTCTACTCGCTGAGTGCCCGGGGCGAAGCGCCCGTCAGCGTCCGACGCATCTCGGGGAGCGGCGTGCCCACGGTGGCCGTGCTCCTGTCGACCCTGGCCGGGTTCGCGGGGTGCCTGGTCAACTATGCCTTTCCGGGCAAGGTCTTCGGTTTCCTGCTGTCGACCACCGGCGCCATCGCCTTGCTGGTGTACCTGGTGATCGCCGTTTCGCAACTGCGCATGCGTGCCCGGGCCGAGCGCGATGGGACGGTCCTGGCGCTGAAGATGTGGTTGTTCCCCTGGCTGACCTGGCTGGTGATCGGTCTGATCGCCTTGGTCCTGGGCTACATGCTGTTCAGCGATGCCTACCGCTACGAGACCCTGATGACGGTTGGCGTGGCCACGGCGATCCTGGGTATCTATGCCGTCCGCCGCCGACCGGTGACCGCAGCGCCAGCGTCGCAGCGGGCGGAGCAGGGCAGGGCGTGAATACCGCCTGAGTAGCGACCCTGCGCGGCGGCTCCAACGCGCAGGGGTTGATCTTGTGAGTTCGAAAGGTCCATAAAGTCCCGTCAAGCCGACCTTAGCGCCTACCGAGATTGCCGCCATGGACGCACGCCCTGCCGTCGACCTGCTTCCCGCCACCGAGGACGACCTGCCGTTCGCCCGCACACTCACCCAACAGGCCATGCAGCCGTACTACCAGCGCTTCGACCTGGACTGGACCGACGACGCCTTCGACCAGGCCTGGGGCTGGCGCGAGCAGTGGCGGATCCTGCACGACGACCGGCGGGCGGGGTATTGCAGCCTCAGTCAGGACCACCATGCATTGTTCATCCGCGAGCTGCACCTGCTGCCCGAGCACCGGGGCCAGGGCGTAGGCGGGCGTGTCCTGGAGCGTCTCGCCGCCTGGGCTGCCGAGCGGCGCCTGCCGGCCTTGCGGTTGATGGTCTTTCGCGGCAATCCTGCCCGCCATCTCTACCTGCGCCATGGTTTCGTCGAGGTGGGCGAGGACGCGTGCTTCCTGCGCCTGCAACGTGTCCTCGTTCCCGGCACCGTTCGCCTTCGCACGTCGGTGGCGAAACTGCAATTGGACGATGGGATACGCTAGGTGGGCCATGCAAAATTTTGTTAAGGTACCCGGATCCAATCGCTCCATGCCGAGGTGTCTGCTTGATTAGGGTCCTTGTGGTCGACGATCACGATCTGGTGCGTTCCGGTATCACCCGCATGTTGGCCG